>JANYHS010000010.1 GCA_025358945.1 Acidobacteriota bacterium | reverse complement strand
GTCAAGGACACCGGGATCGGAATCTCGGCCTGCGATCAGAAGCGGATCTTCGAGCCGTTCGTGCGCATAGACAGGCCTGACCGAGGAGTGGGGATTGGGCTCGGTTTGTATCTGGTCGATCAGCTGGTGCAACTGCACGGGGGGCGTGTGGAGGTCTCCAGTGAACTCGGAAAAGGCAGTTGTTTCACCTGCACATTCCCGCAGCGTCGTAGTACCGACCGTTCGATTCTGACCCTCTCAACCACCGATTCCTAATCCACACAAATAGCAACTTTAGTGCGTATTCCGGCCCATCGCGAACGCCCATTCCGGTCGAACGTGAACACTGATTCCGACCGATGGTGAACATCGATTCCGGTCATCATGAACGCCGATTCCGGCCATGGTGAACACGCATTCCGGTGATTGCGTCACGCAGACGACGGTCGATGGCGTTGACCAGTTATGGTGATCCGGCAAGGCGGAGGCCGCCGGCTTCGACCTGCTCCTCTGCAAGCCCTGCGACCTCGAGGAGCTGGCGCTGGTGGTGAGTCGCTCGAAGACGGATGCGTGAGCACACGTGACACCGGCTCTCCGAGATCTTCGCGAAAAACCGTGATGCTACGTGGAGTGAACCTACGGAATTTGCCTGAAGTGTCACAAACTCTGGCGAGAGGCTTCTGTTGTGTATCGAAACATGTCTCGACACCTGACAGGCATGATGAGCTGCGCGAGCCGGAATGCACGTTTCCGCCCGGCGCCTTTGGCTGGAGCGCCGCCGCAATCCTCGACATGCGACGACGCTGACACGTGTGTTTTCCGATAGCCCGCTTATCCGCGCAGGAACGGTTTAACGGCGTCGAGCACGTCCGACTTGCTCTTTGGCTTTTCCATCGCTCCCATGAACACGCCATCGTCGACCTTCAGCTTCAAGAGGCTCCCGATGATCGCCGCGTGCCGGGCTTCGACGCCGTAGATGCCGGCTGCCGCCTGAAGCACGTCTTTGTTCTTGATGCTGCCGGCGGCGCCCAGGTAGGCATGCACGCCGGTGTTCTCGAACGTGTGGCTCAGCTTCAGGAAGTGCTCGCGATCCTTGAAGGCGTCGCCGAAATCGACGTTCGGTGCGGCAACGGGAGCGCCTCCGAGCTTGCGGATGGTGGCCGACAGCGCGTCGACATGCGCCTGCTCGTCGGCACCGATCGCCAGCAGATACTCGGCTTCGCGGCCGGAGACGAGCGATCGTGCATTGCCCTGTTTGTAGAACGCCGCCTCCAGGTACTCGAGCGTCAACGCATAGTTGAGGACGTCGAGATCAGAAGCGAAGTCCGGCGCGCCCGCCCACGCCCATCGCTCGTTCAGCATTTGCAGGGCCACCGCGGTCGGAATGACGGAGGCGGAGGTCTTCAGAAATCCTCTGCGATCCATGATCTCTCCCTTGTTAGCTCTTGATGAACGGTTTGGCGGCGGCGAGGACTTCGTCCATGGTCTTGTGCGCTTCGATCGGCGCCGGGAAAGGCTTGCCGCCCGTCATGTCGGCGAGGATCGCCGCGTGCCGGGACTCCACTCCCGCAATCGCCGCGGCCGCCGCGAGGACGTCGCCGTTCTGGATCTGCGTCACCTGACCGTGGTACGCCGCGACCCCCAGGTCCTCGAACGTCGCCGCGGTCTTGAGAAACATCGCCTTGTCGGTGAACGTTCCGGCAGGGTAATGGAACCCAGGCTTCTTCACCGGCTTCCCGCCGAGCTTTACGATCGTCTTGCGGAGGGTCTCGACGTGATCCTCTTCGTGGTCGCGAATGGCTTTGATCACATCGTGTTCGCGGTCGGCGAACAGATGCGCGTCCACACCGCGCTTGTAGAAATCGGCTTCCAGGTATTCCAGGGTCAACGCGTAATTCAGAATCTTCAGGTCATCGGCCATCTCGTTTCCCTCCATAAAGAACATACGTCGTGGAGTGGATGATGGATGTCGCACGGCTGAGTGCGCGCCGCGATCTAATCGTGCAAGACCACCGTGAGGAGCGAGTTGTTGACCTTCAGCCCGTTCTTGTAGTCGATGAACCCCAACCGCTCGAACTTCTTCATGAAGAAATTTACTCGCGATCGCGTCGTGCCGACCATCTCCGCCATCGTCGACTGGGAAATCGGCGGTGCAGCACGCACCGGTTGGTGGTGCGTGCTGCACCGAGCGAGCAACAACAGTGTTCGGGCTAGTCGTTTCTCGGTGGAGTTGGACAACTGGTCGACCAGGTCCTGCTCGATCCGGATGTTCCGCGCGAGCATGTGCGCGATGAACCGATCCGCCAGCGCGTGGTGCTTGCGCAGGAGGCGCACCATCTCCTCCTTCTCGACGAGAAGGACCGTGCTGTCCACCACGGTGGTCGCACTTCCCATGCGGACGGGTTGACCGGCCAGGCAGGCTTCGCCGAAAAAATCGCCTGGCCCCAGCATCGCCACGACTGCCCCGCGGCCCGTCTTCGAAAGGACCGAAAGCTTCACGCCGCCCTGCTGGATGTAAAAGACGTTGGTGCAGGGGTCACCTTGCGAGAAGACCACCTGGCCTCGCCGAAACTGGCTGATCTTCCTTGCCATTCCTGCTGACTCGAGGAAGGCTTGGGCGTCGAACGTTCTCTTTTGCAACGTTTCACGCCAAGGCTCGTTGCACGATCCGCGCCGCACATCGGCGCCAGCCGCGGCGACCTCCTCCTTGAAATCGGTCGCCCGCTACTGCGGGTGGTTTGTCGACAGCAGTTGGCACACGCGATCGATATCCACCGGCTTGGCGAGGTGATCGTCGAACCCGGCGGCTTTCGAGCGCACCCGGTCGTTCTCACCCGCGTATCCGGTGATGGCGATTAACCGAAGGCCAGAGCATCCGTATCGCGCCGACGGATGAGTCGGCGCTCAACTCGAAGGCTTGAAGGTCTCGATGCGCTTAGCGTGGGCCGAGGTGCACGTGGCCCATCAGGCCGCCGTCCGCGTGGTCGAGGATGTGACAGTGGAACATCCACATGCCCGGTCGTTCGTCGAAGACCACAAGGAACCGGATCGTGCCGTCAATCGGCACGTTGAGCGTGTCCTTCCACGCCATCGGATGAATCGGCTCGAGCTTCTCGTCGAGCGGCAGAAAGAAGAAGCCGTGGAGATGAAACGGGTGCGCGAACTTGCTCTCGTTCTTCACCGTCCAGAGTTGCGTCTCGCCGACCGTCGCCATGTAGGGCTTGGCCTTCCAGAACGGCACGCCGTTCACACGGAACTCCGACTTCCCGTCGGCGCCCGCCGGCGGCAGGGTGAGCACCACATCCACCCTCGTCGCACCGGCAACCTTCGGCGCGGCGATGTCTCGATGCACGGCCGGCAGCGTTTGCACGGGGAGCGTCGGTTGATCCGAAAACGCAATCGTCAGGACATCTTCGACGTTGCGATACTCGACGCTGCCGTAGCCGCGGTTGTAGAGTTGCGCCCGCAACGTGAGCGTCCCACCACTGGAGCCTCTGGGCGTCACGATGACGTCCGCCCGCTCGCCCGGCGTGATGAGCAGCGTCTCCGTCGTTTCCGGCCTCTCCTGCAGACCGCCGTCGGCGCCGATTACGTAAAAGGGCTGGCCCTCGAGATCTAACAGAAAATACCGACTCTTCGCGGCGTTGACGATGCGCCAGCGCTGCGGGGCGCCGGAGCGCGCGCGCAGTGTCGGCATGACTTTCCCGTTGACCAGAATGTAGTTGCCCTCCCGGCCGAACACCATGCCGGCGGGCCCGCCGCTGTCTGCTGATTCGAGCACGCCTTTGCTGTCGAAGCCGATGTCGCTGAGGACCAGCGTGATCTCGTCGATGACCCCGACCGCATCGGCGGGATCCTCCACCAGCAGTGCGCCGTAGAGACCAGACCCCACCTGCGCCGCCGACATCACGTGCGGGTGATACCAGTACAGCCCAGCATCGCGGACGATGAAGTCGTAGGTAAAAATGTCGCCGCCCTTCACCTCGGGCTGCGAAATGTCGGGCACGCCGTCCATCTCGATCGGGACGCGGACGCCATGCCAGTGAATGGTCGTCGGCTGCGGCAGGTGGTTGGTGAAATGCACGATCACGCGGTCGCCAACGTGTGCGCGAATCAGCGGACCGGGGAGACCGCCGTCGTACGTCCACGCCTTCACGATCTTGCCCGGCGCCACCTCGACGTCCGCCAGGCGTGCGGTCAGGTCGATCTCCACGATCGACGGATCCGGATTCCTGTCGCGGGCTTCCGACAGCTTGATCCCGGCGTCCCACCCCGCAGGCGCGAGCGACGTCGGCGCCTGGGCCGACGCCATCACCGCCGATGTGCTCCACACGAGTGCGACCAACAACAGCGGCACGGTACTCCTGCCACGCGCACTCACGCTCGTCGATGTGGTGTGTCCCATGTTGCATCAGCCTCCGGAGGTTCGAGACAGCGGAAGCGTTAGACGGACCGGATCATCGTGAGCAGCATCTTGAACCGTGTCGGCGCCCCGATCGCGTGGGGTTGATTCGCCGGCATCAGTACCATGTCTCCGGCGGACACCGTCAGCGGCGTTCCCGCAATGGTGATCAGGGCTTCTCCCTCCAGCACCTGCGCGACCGCGTCGAACGGCGCCGTATGTTCACTCAACGATTGCCCTGCGTCGAACGCGAACAGCGTCACAGTGCCTCCACCGCGCTTGAGCAGGATGCGGCTGACGACCGCGCCCTCCTGGTAGCCAGCCATCGTCAGCGGAGCGATCGGGGTCGCGCCAGGCATTTCAGATGAATTCGCCACGAAGTCCTCCCTCGGCCGTCCGGCGGCCGTCGTTGCAGATGAACCAATAGCCGCAACTTCTCGCGCGTGCTAAGTTTCGAGCATGGACCCTCTCGCTGGCTCGCAGTGGAGCGCTCCCGCCACGGTGGCGGGATTCGCGCGGTCGGCGCCCAATGCCGTCCTTCTGTCTTTCGCTGAGCAGGAGCTGAAACGGTCGACGGGCGCGCACGCACTCGACATCGGCTGCGGCGCGGGGCGCAACGCGCTGCCACTGGCGCGCCTGGGCTGGAACGTGCTGGGCACTGACCTGTCGTGGCCGATGCTCTCCGCTGCTGCCAACCGTGCGTGCGAGGAACACCTCGAAGACCGGTTTCGCGGAGTGCTTGCGCCGATGGAGTGCCTCCCGGCGCGAGATCGCAGCGTCGATCTCGTGATCGCTCACGGCATCTGGAATCTCGCACGGTCCGCCGCCCAGTTCCGACAGGCCCTCGCTGAAGCGGCTCGGGTCGCACGCCCCGGTGCGGGACTGTTCCTGTTCACGTTCTCGCGACACACGTTTCCGGCGGAAACGAAGCCGGTGGCCGGCGAGACTTTTGTCTTCACCGAGTTCTCCGGCGAGCCGCAATGCTTTCTCACCGAGGGGCAACTCGACGCAGAACTCGCTCGCGCTGGCTTCGTGCGGGATTCTGCGGTGCCGTTCCACGAATACAACCTCCCGAAGCCGGGGCTGCTCTCGACCGGCAAGGCGCCAGTGATCTACGAGGCGTCTTTCCGTCGCCAGGCCCATTACGTCGGCACCTGAAGTTCGGGCATCGGGCGCGCGGTGAACAGCCGTCGGCACGGCTTGGCGATCCATCGCGCCCAATACGCCGACCGCCCCACCCGTGCGCTGTCTGTCGCAATGCCCGTGTTGGCGTACATCTGCCGGTACAGCTTCGAGATCAGCACGAACGCCAGGCGCGATTTGAGCGATTGCACGCAATGCGCGCGCGCCCAGACGTTGCGCAGACTGTAGAAGCGATCCCAGGCGCCCTGTGTTCCGCGCCGGATGTCGTCGGCGGACATGGCGGGATGCGGCGTGTACACCTTCGGCCGCTGCTCCTGCGGAATCAACCAGTGCCGCGTCAGCGGCGCCCCCGCGATCCTGGTCGGATCGTTGGCCATCGTCTTTTCCCAGGCGGCGAAATCTGTTGTGCCGGGAAACGGCGTCAGCATGACGAACTGCGCGAAGGTGACGCCCGACTGCTCCGCCACCGCGACCGTCGCGTCGAACGTGCTCTGCCGATCGCTCGGCAACCCGAAGATAAACGAGCCGAGCACATGCACTCCGTGATGCCTGAATGCGCGCAGTCTATCGATCAGTTGATCGCCGGCGGCGTTGAAGCCCTTGTGCACATCCTTCAGGCCTTCCGGCGTCACGGCCTCGACACCGACCAGCGCACCCTTGATGCGCGCCCTGCTCATGGCGTCCAGAAACTCAGGATCTTCGGCTGCCTCCATCGTGATCTGCGTGAAGAAGACCATGTCGCCCGGCAGCGCGGCGAGGCGGCGCATCAGTTCGAACCGCTCTGTGCGGATCGCGCTCAAGGTGAGGAATTGCGATTGGTCGGTCCGGCGCGACGCCATCTGCAAATCGGTCAGTGTCACGGGATAGAAGTTGTCGTCCGCCAGCGCGATGAAGCGGAAACCGCGGCGTCTCAGCTCGACGACCTCTTCGACCACCATGTCGCTCATGCGCTGACGCGGGCGCTGGCCGTCCGTCTTCCACACGGAACAGAACGAACAGTGCTTCGGACAGCCACGCACGGTCTGGACCGACGCCCACATGTAGCGGTTCGAGGGCATCAGATCCCAGCGCGCGGGCAGCAGATGCTCGGGCTCGACCTGGCCGCCTTCATACACCGGCGCGCAGCGTCCCGCCGCGCAGTCGTCCAGCACGTGCGTCCAGGCGAGATCGCCGTCGCCTTTCACCACCGCATGTGCGCCGCCAAGGTCGCGCGCTTCCTCGGGAAACAGGGTTGCGTGAATCCCGCCAAAGACGACGATGGCGCCGGCCGCTCGCGCCTCGATCCCGATCTCATACCCGCGCAGCGCGTTGCCCGTATGGATCCCGATGCCGACGATGTCGCCGCGGGTAATGATTGCGGGATCCAGCGGCTCGAGGGTCTCGTCCGTGATCACCGGATCGCCGAACCGGGCCGGCGTCGCTTGCGCCAACACATACAGCCACCGTGGCGTGATGACGCCGATCCCGAACGAGACGTGGCTTGGATTGATGAGGTGAATGCTCATCGGAGACTGAGACTGGTCAAGGGGCGGCCTCGAGGGAATGGTTCAGCAACCGGATCAGTGATGGGGCACGTGGGAGAAAATCGGCCAGCGTGTGCTCGTCGAGCGCGCCGAGAAAGGCGCGCTGCGCGCGTTTCAACGCGCCTTTCAGACCGCAGGCGGGCTCAATCGGGCAGGTGTTGCGAGCCATGTCGAAGCACTCGACCAGATCCCAATTCGGCTCGGTGGTCCGGATCAATCTGCCGACGTTGATCTGGGCGGGAGCCCGGTTCAGACGCAGGCCTCCCCTGCGGCCTCGCACGCTGGACACGAGCCCTTGTTCCACGAGCAACTGCACGACTTTCACCATGATGTGCGGCGACACCTTGTAGGCGCGACTCACTTCCGCCACCGAGACGATGCGTCCGTCGTTCAGCGCCAGATACAGCAGCAACCGCAGCGAATAGTCCGAAAACTTCGTCAGGTGCACGCGGCGTCCCTCACAGATCCGCCATCATAGTATAAATATATATTCGCAATACATGTTTATCCCATTACGGCTGTGTCGGCTCACACCACGCGCGGTGGACTGGCCTGGCCTGGCCTATACTGCTGCCGTGCCGCACTCCCCGCGCGCTGACGTCGCTCGCGCAACCGGCTGGGGCGTACTCGTAGCGTCTGTCGTCCTGGCCGGAATTTATTTCGGGAGCCGACGCTTGCGGGACTTCGACGCGGCGCTGGTCCCGTACGCGGGCGCCAGCGTGTTTTCCGCCTTCGGTCTCGGTTACCGGTATTCGATGTGGTTGACGAAACCTCCGACGCGGCTCTTTTGGCGGCGGGGCTGGCGGCTGTTCTTCGCGCCGGCCCGCGTGGCGCACAATCTCACCCGCCTCGTCGGACTCTTTGCCGTGAACATCGTCGCGCAGCGTTTCATCGAGAAGCGGTCGCCGCTGCGGTGGACGGCGCATTTCTTCATCGTCTGGGGCTGTCTCCTCGCTGCGGCGGTGACGTTTCCGCTGTCGTTCGGCTGGGTGCATTTCGAGACCGCGGGGGCGGCACTGGAGCGCTATCAGGCGTTCGTGTTCGGTCTGCACGTCTTCACGTTCGATCTCGACAGCCCGTTGGCGCCGCTGGTCTTCAATGTGCTCGACATCTCGGCCGTACTCGTGATCGCGGGGGTGTCGATGGCCATGTGGAGGCGCGGCCGCGACCGCGGCGCACTCGCCGTCCAGCAGTTCGGCGCCGATCTGCTGCCGCTGGTGATGCTGTTCGCGGTGTCGATCACGGGCGTCTTCCTCACCGTCTCGACCCATCTGATGCGCGGGCTGCATTTCGTCTTCTTGTCACAGCTGCACGCCGTCACCGTCATCTTCACCCTGCTGTATCTGCCGTTCGGCAAGTTCTTCCACATCTTCCAGCGGCCTGCGCAGCTCGGCGTGGCCTACTACCGCGAGGCCGGCGCACACGGTGAGCCCGCACACTGCGCGCGGTGCGGAGAGCCGTTCGCGTCTCGTATGCACATCGACGATCTCAAGCAGGTCGAGCGCGAACTCGGCATCCGGTACGAAGCGGTCCAGGTCAGCGGAGACGCCACGCGCCTCGCAGGCGCGCACTACCAGGATGTCTGTCCGCCCTGCCGCCGCAAACACCTGGCGTTGACACAGGACGCGTTCTGGAGGCGCGGCGCGTAATGGCCCGACTGCCCGCGTCGATCTCGGACCTGGTGGCGCAATTCGGCCCGCACCTCAATCGGGAGCCGGCCGGAGGCTGGCACACGACCGGCGACCCGGACCGCGTCGTGCCGACGCACTGCTGCTTCTGCGGACAGCAGTGCGGCATCCAGCTCAAAGTCAAGGACGAGAAGATCATCGGCTTCGAGCCGTGGGAGGAATTTCCGTTCAATAAAGGGAAGCTCTGTCCCAAGGGCGTGAAGCGTTACATGCAGGATGAGCACCCCGACCGGCTGCTGACGCCGCTGGCACGCGACGAGGCGCGCGGCTTTCAGCCCATCGATTGGGACACGGCTCTCGATCGCACCGCGCGCGAGATCCAGCGCATCCAGTCGGCGTACGGACGTGACGCGTTCGCCGTGCTGACCGGCGCCTCCCTCACCAACGAAAAGGCCTACCTGATGGGCAAGTTCGCGCGGGTCGCCGTGCGGACCGCGAACATCGACTACAACGGCCGACTCTGCATGGTGTCGGCCGCGGCGGCGTCAAAGAAGATTCTCGGCATCGATCGAAGCGCCAACCCGTGGAGCGACATCCCCAAGGCGAAGGTGATCCTCGTCGCGGGGGCGAACATCGCTGAGTGCGCCCCGATCACCACAGACTATCTGTGGCAGGCACGGGACAACGGCGCCAAGCTGATCGTGCTCGATCCGCGCATGACGCCGATCGCGCGCACGGCCGACCTGTTCATTCCGGTACGCTCGGGTGGAGACATCGGTGTCTTCTACGGGATGCTGCACGTGATGGTTCAGCGCGGTTGGATCAATCGGGACTTCATCGCCGCGCACACCACCGGCTGGGAGGCCGTGGAGGCCATCGTCGAGCGCTACACGCCCGAGTACGCAGCGCGGATCGCCAGTGTTCCCGCGTCGATGATCGTGCGCGCGGCCGAGATGTGGGGACCGGCCGAGACAAGTTTCCTGCTGCACGCCCGCGGCATCGAGCATCACTCCAAAGGCGTCGAGAACTGCATGGCCGCGATCAACCTGGTGGTGGCCACCGGCCGCATCGGGCGCGAAGGCTGCGGCTACGCCATGATCACCGGCCAGGGCAACGGTCAGGGCGCGCGCGAGCAGGGGCAGAAATGCGATCAGCTCCCCGGCGCGCGCGACCTCGAGAACCCGGCGCACCGCGAATACATCGCCGGCGTGTGGGGCGTCGAGGAATCGACCATCCCGCATACCGGATTGTCGGCTGTGCCGATGCTCGAGGCGATCCACGACGGTCGCATCAAAGGCCTGCTGCTGCTGTGTTTCAATCCGGCGGTGTCGCTGCCCGACGGCGACTTCATTCGCGAGGCGCTGGGACGTCTCGAGTTTTTCACCGTCATCGACTTCTTCATGTCGGAGACGGCTCGCTACGCCGACATCGTGCTGCCTGGCTCCTTGATGGAGGAAGACGAAGGCACGACGACCAACGTCGAGGGGCGCGTGATCCATCACCGTCAGGTCGTCCAGCCACCGGCGGGCGCGCGCCAGGACTGGCGGATCATCTGCGATCTGGCGCAGCGGCTCGGCGCCGGCGATAAGTTCGCGTACCAGTCGACGCACGACATCTTCGAAGAGGTGCGCGTCGCCTCGAAGGGCGGCGTCGCCGACTATGCCGGTATCACGTGGGAGCGCATCGATCGCGAGATGGGTGTGTTCTGGCCGTGCCCGTCGATCGATCATCCCGGCACACCGCGGCTCTACGAGGGGTGGCGCTTCGGCCACCCCGACGGCAAAGCGCATTTTCAGCCGGCCGACTGGCGTCCCGCCGCCGAAGAGCCCGACGCGGAGTACCCGATCGTGCTGACGACCGGGCGCGTGGTGTCACAGTATCTGTCGGGCACGCAGACGCGTCGCATCGGCGCGCTGGTCGATCAATACCCGGAGCCGCTCTGCGAGATTCACCCGCGCCTCGCCGATTCACTCGGGATCGCCGATGGTGACTTCGTCCGGGTCGAAAGCCGCCGCGGCGCGGTGGTCGTTCGTGCGCAGGTGGTCAAGACCATTCGCCCGGATACCGTGTTCCTCCCCTATC
>JANYHS010000359.1 GCA_025358945.1 Acidobacteriota bacterium | reverse complement strand
AAGCGACGAGCGCAGTGAGGAACGACCGCCGCCCGCCCATCCCTATTTCTTCGGGACGGAACAGGTGTCGTCACGATCGCGGTGAATCGTCGTGTCCATACCGCGTGCGAACCCGCGCAGCTCCGCCATTGTTGTGACGGGGATGGGCTCGACCCGATCGCCGTACCGCATCACTCGGAACTTGTCTCCTGGCGCGAGCCGCAGAGCCTCACGGATGGCCTGCGGGATGACGACCTGGAATGTGGGTGAGAGGGTAACGATATTCATATCGATACAAGGATCAGCCGGACGCTCAGTCGAGCGCGAAGACGAAGAGCGCGTGACCACCGGCGACGGCGACGTACTGTTTGTCGCCTGCCAGGAATGACATCGGGCCCGAGCGGATCGCGCCGCCGGTCTGGAACTGCCACAGCGGCTTGCCGCTCGAAGCGTCGAGCGCGTAGAAGTTGCCTTCGTTCGATCCGCTGAACACCAGCCCGCCGGCGGTGGCCATTACGCCGGCCCAGGTCGGCGTCGGCAGCTTGAAGTCCCACGCCTGCTTGCCGGTCTTTACGTCGAGCGCGCGCACGGCGCCCCACGACTCCTCATCGAGACGTTTCTCGCTGCCGCCGGTGTAGTACGTGCCCGGTTTGTACTCGACGCCGGTCTTGTAATACACCGATCCCATTTCGCGCACCGGCACGTAGAGCATGTCCGTCACCGGGCTGTATGACGGGCTCGCCCAGTTCGTCGATCCCTGCAAACTCGGATAGACCAGCGTGCCCTTCTCCGACGGTTCCATGCCCGGGATCTCGATCGGACGGCCGTGTTCGTCGAGGCCCTTCGCCCACGTCTGTTTCGCGTACTGCGTGCCCAGCACGTATTCGCCTGTCTTGCGATCGAGCGCGTAGTAGAAACCATTGCGGTTGGCGGTGACGACGAGTTGTCGCGCGCGACCGCCGATCTGCGTATCCACGAGCACGGGGATCTGATTCGCGTCCCAGTCGTGCGTGTCGTGCGGCGTGAACTGGAAATGCCAGCGCGGCTTGCCGGTGTCAATGTCGATCGCGACCAGCGACGAGGTGTAGAGGTTGTCGCCCTTGCGCGAATCGCCGTTCCAGTCGGGACCCGGATTGCCGGAGCCCCAGTAGAGCAGCTTCAACTCCGGATCGTATGAGCCGGTGAGCCACGTCGCGCCGCCGCCGTGCACCCAGCTGTCGCCGGGCCATCCGTCGCTGCCTGGCTCGCCAGGAGAGGGGATGGTGTAGAAGCGCCACGCCGGCTTGCCGGTCTTGGCGTCGTAGGCGTCGAGGAATCCACGGATGCCGGCCTCGCCGCCGCTGATGCCGACGATCACCTTGTCGCCGACGACGAGCGGCGCGGCGGTGATTGAATGGCCGGTCGGGTTCTCGCCGACGTGTACGGACCAGCGCTCGATTCCCGCCTTCGCGTCGAGCGCGAAGAGATAGCCGTCGAGCGTGCCGACGTAGACCATGTTGTCGAGGATGGCGACGCCGCGGTTGACGCGCGGGAAACCGAGATTCAACACGCTTGGCGCGATCGGTCGTGTCCATTCCCAGATCGATTTCCCGCTCTTCAGATCCAGCGCCGCCACCATCGTCGGTCCAGAGGTGACGTAGATGATCCCGTTGGCGACGACAGGCGTGGATTCAACCGAACCGGCGCCAGGCGGCTGATACACCCAGGCCGGCCGCAACTTCGAGACGTTGTCGGTGGTGATCTGTTTCAGCGGCGAGAAGCGATGCGAGCTGTACGACCCCGAGTACATCAGCCACTGACCCTCCTGGGCGATGAGGACGGCGGTGCTGAGGGCCATCGCGGCGATCGTCGCGCAAGCCTTCAGGCTTGCCGACGCACGACTGAAGTCGTACGCCACAGCTGGGTCGTGCGTCACAGCTGGGTCGTGCGCCACAACTGAGCCGTGCGCCACATGTCTTCGCGTCATTTCGCACCTCGTAATGCCGCCAGATAGGCGACGAGATCATCGAGCTGCGCTGGCGCGAGCCGCGACTCGTACGACGGCATCAGCGTCGCCTCGAGTTCGCGGTCCACGCGCGCGAGATCCGATTTCTGCAGCACGTGCACGTTGCCGCCGGCATCGCGAATGAGGATCGAGAAGACGTCTTCGTTGACGCGGATGCCGTGGACTTCCGCGCCGCTCGTGGGCACGGCGCGCACGACGAGGTATCCCGGTGGATGCGCGGCGGCCGGCTTGACGATCGATTCGCGCAGATACACCGATCCGCGGCGCGATCCGATCGTCGTCAGTTCGGGTCCGAGGATTCCGCCGCGCCCTTCGACGACATGGCAGGAGCCGCAGCCACTGGATTGGTAGAGGGTCGCGCCCCGTTCCGCGTTGCCTGCGCCCGGACGCGCCGCGGCGCGCGAGAGTGACAGCACGTAGGTGGCGGCCTGTCGCGTGCTGCGCTCGGTGAGTCCGAGCCTGAACGACGGCATGTCGGTGCCGGGGATGCCGTTGACGATGATGTCGACGATCGAGTTGAGGCTTGTGGCGTGACGCAGCAGGCCGTGGAGGTTCGGGCCGGTGCCGCCATCGCCGCCGTTGCCGTGGCACCACGCGCATTGCGCGTCGAAGATCCGCCGGCCTGCAGTCATCTCGGAGACGGGCGCGGGAGCTGCGGGTTTCGTCTGCGCGACGGCGAGCGTCGCCGTCAGCGTCGACAGCGCGGCTAGACAGGTGACGATCAGGAGCGTTCGTCTCACCAAAACACCTCCGTCGAACGCGGGGACGAGCGTAGGACCGCGCGGATTATAGCGCTACGCGCGCAGGAACAGCGATGCGAGTTGCGCGTCGTGTTCGGGAAGGACCGTACGCAGATCGAACACGACGCGGTCCTGTTCGATCCGCGCGATGACGGGCGGAGTCATCTGACGCAGACGCCTTTCGAGCGCGGCCGCGGACAGATCGTCCTTCGTGATCGCCACCAGCCACGTGGCGAGCTCGACGCCGGGGGCGCTACCGCCGCCGATCGCCGAGACGCCGGCGATGATCTCGGCGCGCCAACCCGGCGTTGTGCCGATGGCGGCTGCCAGTGTGTCCGCGCGGGGGCGGATGTCGTCGGCAGTCAGGGTCAGCATGCGCTGAACGGGGATCGTGGTTGCCGCTCGTCCGGCCGCGTATTCGATCAGCGTCGCCTCGAGTGCGGCGTAAGTCATCTTGTCGACGCGCAACGCGCGCATCAGCGGATGCACGCGAATCTTGTCGATCAAGGCCGCGCGCCCGACGATGATGCCGGCCTGCGGTCCGCCGAGGAGCTTGTCGCCGCTGAAGCAGCAGACGTCGACGCCGGCCGCCACAGTCGCCTGGACCGATGGCTCGGATTGGCCCGGCTGATCGAGATTCCCGCTTCCGAGATCTTCGGCGACGGGCACGTTGAGTGTGTTGCCAAGCGCGACCAGTTCTGTCAGCGACGGGCGTTCGGTGAACCCCTCGATCCGGAAATTCGACGGGTGGACGCGCAGGATCAGCCCCGTGCGTTCGTTGATCGCCGCGCCGTAATCGGACACGCGGGTCTTGTTCGTCGTGCCGACCTCGCGCAGCGTCGCGCCCGACTGTGCCATGACGTCGGGGATCCGGAACCCGCCGCCGATCTCGACCAGTTCGCCGCGCGAGACGATCACCTCGCGGCCCGCCGCCAGCGCCGCCAGTACGATCATCGTCGCTGCCGCGTTGTTGTTGACGACGACGGCGGCCTCTGCGCCGGTCAGGCGGCAGAGGAGCGCTTCGGCATGCACGTCGCGGCGTCCGCGGGCTCCGCGCGCGAGGTTGTACTCGAGCGACGAGTAGCCGCGCCCGACCTCGACGAGACGCTCAAGAGCCGACAGGGCGAGCGGCGCCCGGCCCAGGTTCGTGTGGAGAATGACGCCGGTCGCGTTGATGACCGCTTGAAGCGACGGTCTGAAAATGTCTCCGAGATGGGACGTTGCCGCCTCCTCCATCCGCGCGACGACCGCCGCCTCCATCGTCCAGCCTGTTTCTCCCCCGGCGATGGCGGCGCGGGCACTGTCCGCGGCGGCACGAAGGGCGATCAGGGTGGCTTCCGCGCCGTATCGCGCCTCGAGGGCGCGCATCGCCGGCCGCTGACGCAGTTGCTCGATCGATGGAATGACGGTGAAATCAGACATGGCAGCGTGCAAATTGCAGAGTGCAGCGTGCGGCAATCAGAATCTGCAATGCTATGCTAGCACTTCACTTCCATGACCTCGGATTCACCCAAATACCGGCCGCTCGAGCGTTTCTGGCCGTATGCCGGGTTGGCGGAGCAGCCGAGCGCCGCTGAACTCGCCGCGCTCGATCCGGATTTGTACGAAGCGCTGTTCGGCGCGCAGAAGCGTCCGTTCTCGATCACCGTGGTGTTTCCGGCCCTCGACGTGCCGTCGTTTTCCGCGGCGCTCGAGATGGCGCGCGCGTCGGCGGAATTCCGCGAGACCGGCGCCGGAGAGAGCCTGCGCTATCGCGCCCGCTTCTGGTCGAGCGAAGCGTCCAGACTGCGCGATCTGTTCCAGATCGTCGGGCACTCGGACGCCACCGAGGTCCTGATCGATGACCGTCCGGTACCGTACGCGCGCGAGCTGTGGCTGCCGCTCGTCTGGTTTCTGATCCCCCGGTAACGCGCGGTGCCTCCGTCCAGCATCGAACGTGATCTGCAGCGGCTCGAAGCCGACCTGAAACAACTCGAAGCGGAATACAACATGTTCTTCGCCGGACGGCTGCCCAAACCGCCGTGGGAGACACGCACCCGCGTGGAAGCCACGGTCAAGAAGTTCGATCGCGGGCACATGCCGAACACCGGCGATCGGTTTCGCTTCACGACGCTGCAGTCGCGTTTTGCCGCGTTCATCGATCTCTGGGATCGCGGCCTGCGCGCGCGTGAGGAGGGCCGGCCAGGTCCGTTCACGCAGCAACGCGGATCGGTCCTGCCAGAAAAGAAAATACCGGAGGATCGCATCCTCCACGTTTCGTCCTTTGTCGATCCGGTGCGCGAAATCGACAAGCTCACCGACCTGTACGAATCACTGGCCGAGGCGCGGCGCGAAGTGGGTGAGGAAGCGCCGCCGTTCCACAAGTTCGCGGAACTGGTGAAGAATCAGGTGAAGAAGCTGCGGCAGACCGGATCGCCGGAGGTCGCGTTTCGCGTGGCCGTGAAGAACGGGAAGGTAAACTTTACGGCGCGCGGTTTGAAAGGGACGGGGAGCGAGTAGAGAAAAAGGGCTGAGCCCTGGCCTCAGCCCTGACAGAGGTCAGATCTTGGTGACGTTGCCGGCCTGCGGGCCCTTGGGGCCGTCGACGATTTCGAACTCTACCGCCTGGCCTTCCTCGAGCGAGCGGAAGCCGTCGCCCTGAATGGCCGAGTAGTGCACGAAGACGTCGCTGCCGCCGTCGCGCTCAATGAACCCGTAGCCCTTGGCGTTGTTGAACCACTTGACCTTGCCTGTGATGCGCATCGTTCTATTTCCTGCTTGCTGTGACGCGAGACCGCGTCTTGGAACAAAAAAAAAGGCCGCGTTGTGCGGCCTTTCCCTTACGGCGCCAGGCCCGCCCGGCGTCGAGAGCGATAATACTGGACTTTTCACATTATGCCAAGAGCCCTGCTCAGTGTTTCAGACAAGACCGGGATTGTTGATCTTGGTCGCGGCCTCGCGGCCCGAGGTTACGAACTGGTCTCCACCGGCGGCACGGCGCGCGCGCTCGCCGACGCGGGGCTGCCGGTCACCGGCGTCTCCGAGATCACCGGATTTCCCGAGATGATGGACGGCCGCGTCAAAACGCTGCATCCCAAGATTCACGGCGGCATTCTGGCCCGGCGCGATCATGCGGACGACCTCGCGGCCGCAGCGGCGCACGGCATCGGCCTGATCGATCTCGTCGTCGTCAACCTCTATCCGTTTGCCGAGACGGCGAAGAAGACCGGCGTCAGCTTCGACGATCTCGTCGAGCAGATCGACATCGGCGGGCCGAGCATGGTGCGCGCCGCGGCCAAGAATTTCCGCGACGTGCTGATCGTGGTCGATCCGTCGGACTACGCGCCGCTGCTGGCCGCGATCGATGCCACGCCGAGCGTGACGTTCCGGTTCGGCCTGATGCGGAAGGCGCTGAAGCACACGGCCGACTACGACACCGCCATCACCGCGACGCTGGCGACCGTGCGGGTGGATGGGAATCGGTTTGAGAGGGAACACCGCACGACTGACGTCGTGCGCCACGACCGTATCGATCTCTCGCTGGAGAAGATTCGCGATCTGCGGTACGGCGAGAACCCGCATCAGAAGGCCGCTTGGTACGTGGCGCGGGACTCTGGTCCTGCAGGCGCCGCGACGATGCGTCCGGCGGGTCTTGGCGACGCGACGATTCATCAGGGCAAAGAACTCTCGTACACGAATCTGCTCGACCTGGACGCGGCGGCGCGGATCGCGCTCGAGTTCAACGAGCCGGCGGCAGTGGTGATCAAGCATACCAACCCCTGCGGCGCCGCCACCGGCGACTCAATCGCGGACGCCTACCTGCGTGCCCGGGACGCCGACAGTCTGGCCGCATACGGGGGCATCGTCGCCCTGAACCGGCCGATCGATGTCGCCACGGCCGACGCCATCGTCTCCACGTTCATCGAAGCGGTGATCGCGCCGTCTGTCGAAACGGCCGCCGTTGAGGTGCTCGCGCGCAAGAAGAACATGCGCGTGGTGACGGCGGACTTCGCGCCGTTCACGAGCGGCGGCGTCGAGTTTCGATCGATTCTTGGCGCGATGCTCACACAGGAGCGCGACGTGGTGGCCGAGGCGCAGCCGCCCTGGACGCCGGCGTCGGAGTTCCTCACGGTGGTCACGAAACGACAGCCAACCGCCGACGAGTGGGAAGCGCTGCGATTTGCGTGGCGCGTGTGCGCGCATGTGAAGTCGAATACGGTCATCTTCACGGACGCGCGCCGCACACTCGCGATCGGCGCCGGTCAGATGAGCCGTGTCGACTCGGTGAACGTCGCCGTGATGAAAGCGCAGAGCGCGGGCCGTCTGCTCACGGGGTCGGTCGTCGCATCAGACGCGTTCTTCCCGTTCCGTGACGGGCTCGACGCCGTGGCGAAAGCCGGGGCGACCGCCGTCGTGCAGCCTGGCGGGTCGGTACGCGACGCGGAGGTGATTGCCGCGGCCGACGAGCAGGGGCTCGCGATGGTGTTCACGGGCCGGCGGCATTTCAGGCATTGACGTGGCGCACGGCATTCGAGGCCGTCCCTGGCGAGCGAGGAAGATATGACCAATAAAGATGCGTGGTGGTGGACGCTGCTCGGTGTGATCGTTGCTGGGATTTTCGCGCACGTGTATTTGCCGCGCTACGAGTGGCGAACCGTCGAGCAGCCCGGGTCAATCAACATCATGGTCTACGACAAGTGGACCGGCCGCATTCAGCGCGCGGTCTATGACGACAAAGGCGGGCTGAACCTGATGGGCGTATATAGCCCGTTCTGAAATTTCAGATTTCAGATTTCAGAATTCAGACTGGAACGTCACATTTCAGATTAGAACGATGCGGCGAGTTCGGCGGCCGTGAGCGTTGCCGGGCCGAATTTGCCGACGACGATGCCGGCCGCGTGGTTGGCCAGTGTTGCGGCTTCGGCCAGCGTGGCGCCGGCCGCGAGCGCCAGCGCCAGCGTGGCGACGACGGTGTCGCCGGCGCCGGTGACGTCCGACACCTCTCGCGCGATGGCCGGGATCGATCCTTCCGCGCTCTGCTCCGACAACCACATACCGTGTTCGCCCCGCGTGATCAACACGGCGTCGCACTGCGCGCGCATCCGGAAATCCCGCGCCGCCTGGCGCGCGTCTTCGTCGGACTGCACGCGGAGGTGCGTGGCGATTTCGGCCTCGTGATGGTTCGGCGTGACCAGCGTGGCGCCGGCGTAGAACGCGAGATGCGGGATCTTCGGATCGACGATGAGCGGCGTCCGCTCGGCTGAAGCCTTCGCGCTACGATCGTTCGCGCCACCAAGCAGCGCCTCGATGACCGCGCGCGTGATCGCGCCCTTCAGATAATCCGAGACCAGCAGCGCCTTCGCCTCTCTGGCCAAGCGCGTGATCTGCGCGACGATCGCGCGCTCGATGTCGCCGCCGGCGTCCGCGTCGCGCTCGTAATCGATCCGCGCCACCTGCTGATTGCGCTCCGTGACGACGCGCACTTTTTCCGTCGTCGGGCGCGTGCCATCCTCGACGAGCCCGTCTGCGCTGACGCCGGCCGCCGCGAGCTGCTCGCGCAACTGCGCCGCCGCCGCGTCCGCGCCGACGATGCCGACCAGTGACGCCCGCCCACCGAGGGCGGCGATGTTGTGGGCGACGTTCGCGGCGCCACCGAGACGTACGTGCTCCGACTCGAAACGGACGATCGGGACGGGCGCCTCCGGCGAAATCCTCGTCACGCGTCCGACGATGAAACGATCGAGCATCACGTCGCCGACGACGAGGACCGGCAGGCCAGCGAAGCGCCTGACGAGATCGCGGGCGCGGACCGCGGCGACAGGCGACAGCGTCATGCGGAAGGGGGCCGGTCTGCCGCAGCGGGCAGCGTGACGATGGTCAGAAACAGCATCAGGACTTCAGAGTCGCCGAAGTTGTATTCGAACAGGCCGGCCGTCAGCAGCGCCACGACGGCGGCTACCGCGCTGGCCGCCAGTGCCCGCTGTGCGCCGTTGAGCCGGGTCCACAGATCCCTCAGCAGCGCGACGATGAACCACAGCCAGAGCGCCAGCGCCGGGAGTCCACGCTCCGCGGCAATCTGCAGGAAATCGTTGTGGAGGTGCGGGTTGATGTGCGTGACGCCATCGGGTCCGACGAGCGAGTCCGATCCCCGGAAGTCGACGTACAGCCGCTGCACCATGTTCGGCCCGACGCCGGTCAGCGGGTGCGCGGCAATCATCCGCTCACCGATGTGCAGCATCGTCACGCGATCGCGGACCGTCGGATCGTTCATGTTGAACATCGAGGCGTAGCGCTTCGAAATCTGGCCCGGCGCGACCATGATGAACACCGCGGCGAGAATCGGCACGATCGCGAACAGCCTGAAATCCTTCATCGCGAACAGCATCGCGATGGCGGCGCAGGCGCCCACCGCGGCGCCGCGCGTGAACGTGACGGCGACGGCGACGCCGAGCGCGGGCAGGACGAGCAGCGCCCAGGTGCGATCGCTCCGGCCGAAGAGGACGCGGGCGGCGGCCACGCCGATGACGATCATCAGCAGGCCCGAGTACGTCATCCAGTGGCCGAGCGTGCCTTGCGGCCGCTGTCCCAGATTGTCGTAGTGCAGGATGCCGTACTGCACGATCCCGAACACCGCGCTGACCGCTGCGCACGTCAGCACGACCGTCAGCAGCGTGTGTCCGCGCGGGGCGTTGACGAATCGGAAGACCAGCGGCACCAGCAGGAAGAGGACGAGCTGCTTGCCCGGGCCGGCGAGGCTGGCTCGCGGGTCTGGCGACAGCGCGGCTGAGACGAGAGTCGCGGCGCCGTAGGCGAGCAAGGGCCAGAAGAAACGTGGCGCCTCGAAGCGCTCGCGGCGGACGACCAGCAGGATGATCCAGCAGATCAGCGCGATCGCCAGCAGGATCTGAGCCGCGGCGATCGAGAACTGCACGGCGCCCGCCATGGCGAACAGCGCGAGCGCACCAGCCTGTTCGAGCCCAAGGCGTTCGACCGGGTGCGGCGCGTCGAGGGCGATGGCGTCTGGCACGGTCACATCTTATCGCGGGTTGAAGGCGCGGCCGGCGGCGTCGAGGACCTGCGCTGGTGTGATCAAGGTGAGGCAGCGGAAATCGCCGGGCGCGCACACGCGTTGATCGCATGGGCGGCACGGCAGCTCGCCGGCGTCCACTGATTCTGTGACGCAGGTCTCGGCGCGCCACGGCGCCGATCGGATCGGCAGCGTCGGGCCATACAGTCCGACGATCGACACGCGCGTCGTCGCGGCCACGTGGAGCGGACCGCTATCGCCGCCGATGTACAGCGCCGCGCGATCGAGAACGGCGCGAAGTTCAGCGAGCGAGAACTCGCCGCACGACAGAACCTGATCCGCGTGTTCGGCCAGACGCGCGCGGGCGCCGTCGATGACGCCGGCGGCGGCGTCGCGTTCCGAGGGGCCCGAGGTGACGATGATGCGGCGCTGCGGGTCGCCGAGGGCCAGCGAGGCGACGAGATCGACAAAATGCGCCGCCGGCCATCGCCGGAAGGGGTTGCCGGCGCTCACGTGCAGCACGATGATCACCGCGTCGCTCGACACACCGCCGTGCGAGAGGCGCTCCTGGACAGCCGCGCTGGCGTCTGGGTCAACGGGCATCTCCACCGGGAAGGCGGTGCGATCCGGCGGCGCGACACCGAGTGGCGCGAGCAGGTCCCATTGATTTTCCACCGAATGACGGGGACGCAGGCGCCGCGGGCGCGCGATGCGCTGCGTGTACATCCAGCCGCGGCCGGCCACGTCGTAGCCGATGCGAACGGGCGCTCCGCTCAGCCACGTCAGGAGTGACGCGCGGGGACCGCCGTGAAAATCAATCGCGAGATCGTAATGTTGGGCGCGCAGCCGGCGCGCCAGGGCAAGGTCGCCAAGCAGGCCGCGGACGCCGCGGGCGCGCGGCGCCACGATCACCTGGTTCAGGTGCGGGTTGCGGATGACGATTGGCGCGGCGGCGGGTTCGACGATATAGGTGAGGTGCGCCTCAGGAAACCGTTGCCGAAGGGCATGGACGGCCGGTGTGGTGAAGACGACGTCACCAATCTGTCTGAGCCGGACGAGCAGGATCCTGATACGGCTATTCCTCGATGGTCGCTTCGTCGATCAGCATGACCGGGATGTCGTCCTTGATCGCATAGACGCGCTTGCACGTGCCGCACTTGAGCGCCGCGCCGTTCTTGACCAGCGTCACCGGTGTCTTACAGTTGGGGCAGGCAAGAATCTCGAGCAACTCGGGGTCGACAGCCATGTCCCCGAATATATGACACCTTCCGGCTTTTGTGGAACAATTCGGGCATGAAGCTCGCAGCCCTCGTCGCGGCGTTCAGCGTGTCGATGTGTGCGGGCGACGCGCGTGCCGGCGGGCAGACTGCATCCTCGCGCAATCAGCGTCCGGCGCCGCTCGCGACGGCGTCGCCCGAGAGAGTCGCAGACGCCTACGCACAGTTCCTGCTCGGGCACCGCTTCGAGGAGAACGAGGACGCGACGGCCGCGATCGCGGCGTACACGCGCGCGATGGAACTCGATCCGATGGCCGCGGAGATTCCCGCGCAACTTGCCGGGCTGTACCTGAAGAACAGCAAGGTGCAGGAGGCGATGACGACAGCCGAGATCGCGCTGAAAATTGCGCCGGCGAACCGCGAGGCCAATCGTGTGCTCGGCATGGTCTATACCGCGTTGTCGGAGAGTGGGCAGGAAACGCCGCGGTCACGCAACGCCGATAAAGCCGCCGAGGACAATGTCAAGAAGGCGGTGAAGTGCTTCGAGCTCGCGCTGGACGGCGCGGTGGCCGAATCCGATCCGAACGTGCGCGCCACGCTGGCGCGGCTGTACCTGCGCACCAGCGCATTCGAGAAAGCGATTCCGCTGCTGACCGACCTCGTCAATCAGGAAGCCGGATGGCAGGACGGTCCGCTGATGCTCGTGGAGGCGTACACCGGGGCCGGGCGCAGCGCGGATGCGATTGCGTGGCTCGAGGAGCGCACGCCGGGCGACCCGCGTCTGCTGCCGGCGCTGGCCGATTTCTACGAGCGCGAGTTGCGCTGGGCGGATGCGGCGGGCGCCTACGCGACGGCGCTCCAACGCGCGCCGCGCAGCCTCGACCTGAAAGGCCGGTATGCCTCGGCACTGATGAACGCCGGCGGTCGCCAGAACATCGACAAAGCGCGGACGGCGCTGGTCGAGGTCACCGCGGCCCGGACGACGGACGTCCGGCTGCTGTATCTGTTGTCGCAGGCGCATCGGAGGCTCGGCGACTTCACGGCAGCAGAGGCATCGGCCCGGCGCGTCGTCGCATTGAACAACAAGAGCCCGTGGGGCTACTACGCGCTGGCGGAATCGCTCGAGGCGCGCCGGCAGTATCAGTCGGTGGTGGATGAACTCGCGCCGGTCGTGGCCGCCAACCGCGGCAAGGCGGCGGAAGGATTTGACGTCGGCATCCTGCTGCCGCATCTCGGGTTCGCGTACCAGGAAATCGGGCTGTTCGATAAGGCGATTTCCACGTTCGAGGATGCGCGCAAGCTGTCGCCAGACGATCCCGCGATTGCCGGATATTTGATTGCGGCGAATATCGCCGGGAAGAAATACGGCGCGGCGGTGGATGCCGCGAAATCCGCGCTCGGGCAGCACCCCAACGATCTGCGCCTGACGCGACTTGAAGCGCAGGCGCTGCGTCACGACGGCAAGGCTGAACAGGGCATTGCGCTCCTGGCCGAGGCGGTCACGCACCACGCGGACGACCCGCTCGCCTACATCTCGCTCGCGCAGGCCTACTCCGAAGCCGAGCAGGGCGCGCAGGCCATCATCGTGCTGCAGGGCGCGCAGGCGAAATTTCCGACCGACGATGGAATCGCGTTCGAGCTGGGCACGGTGTTCGACAAGCAGAAAAGATTCTCAGACGCCGAGTCGGCGTTCCGGCAGGTGCTGACGCGCGATCCCGAGAACGCGACGGCTCTGAACTACATCGGCTACATGCTGGCCGAGCGGGGCGAACGTCTCGACGAATCGGTCACCTACCTGAAGCGCGCGCTGGTCATCGAAC
>JANYHS010000353.1 GCA_025358945.1 Acidobacteriota bacterium | reverse complement strand
CGCGCGCGAGACTCAGGAAGAACTGGTGTTTTTCGCGACCGGCTTCGAGACGACGGCGGTCGCGACCGCGGCCGTCATCGTGCGGGGACTCCCGGCGAATCTGTCGGTGCTGTCGGCGCACAAGTACATCCCGCCAGTCATGGAAATTGTTGCGGAGATGCCCGGCACGCGCGTCGAGGGGTTCCTGGCTGCCGGGCACGCAGCCACCATCACCGGATCGCGGGTCTTCGAATCGTTCGTCGCGCGTCACCATCTCCCAGTTGTCGTTGCCGGCTTCGAGCCGCTGGACATTCTGGCTGCGCTCGTCAAGCTGACCGGGATGATCCGCGACAGCGTCGCGGACGTCGTCAACCTGTTTCCGCGCTGCGTCACCCCGGACGGTAACCGCCGCGCGCTCGATCTGCTGTGGCAGGTGTTTCAGCCGGTCGGCGGACGCTGGCGCGGGATCGCGCACGTGCCGAACGGCAACCTGCGGCTGCGTGACGAATGGGCGCACATCGACGCGCGTCGCCGGTTTGCGATCGACACCGCGGCGCTTCGCAGCGGCGCGCCGTCCACGCTCGCGCGCCAGTGCATCTGCGGGAACATCATGTCCGGCATCGCGTCGCCGGACGATTGCCCGCTGTTCGGCAACGCGTGCGTGCCCGATACCCCGGTCGGCGCATGCATGGTCAGCAGCGAAGGCACGTGCCGCATCTGGCACGAGTACGGCGGGATTCCTGAATTGGGTGAACCAACATGCCGCTTCTGCCAGTAACCGACGAACGCATCATGCTGAAGCACGGCGCCGGCGGTCGCGCCATGCGCCGGCTCATTCACGACACGGTGCTCGACGCGTTTCACACCGACGTCGAGCCCGCCGGGGTCATCGGCCTGTCGGCGCTCGACGATGGCGCGGCGATTCGGATCGGCGATCGCTGGCTCGTGCTGACCACCGACTCCCACGTCATCTCGCCGCCGTTCTTTCCGGGCGGCGACATCGGGCGGCTGGCGATCTGCGGCACGGTCAATGACCTGGCGATGATGGGCGCCACCGAGGTGCTTGGGATGACCTGCAGCGTGATCATCGAAGAGGGGTTTCCGCGCCGCGATCTCGATCGGATCCTCGCATCGATGCGCGCGGCCTGCCAGGAGGCCGGAGCCACGGTGGTGACCGGCGATACGAAGGTGATGGGCAAGGGTGAGATCGACGGCATCGTGATCAATACGGCAGGTGTCGGGATGACGGCGCACGTGATCACCGATCGCGGGCTGTTGCCGGGCGACCGCATTCTGGTCACCGGCACGCTCGGCGATCACGGGATGGCGGTGATGGCCACGCGTCACGGCCTCGCACTCGAGGCGGTGCTGGTGTCCGACGTCGCGCCGATCAACGGACTGATCCGCGCGGCGATCGACGCGGACCCCGGCGCGATCACGGCGATGAAGGATCCCACGCGCGGCGGCGTCGCCGGCGTGCTGCACGAGATGGCAACGAAGGGGCGTGTCGGTATTGTGATCGACGACTCCGCGGTCCCGGTGCGGCAGACGACGCGCGGTGTGTCGGAACTGGTCGGCATCGACCCGCTGCTCGTGGCCAACGAAGGAAAGGCCGTGATGGCTGTGCGCGCCGACGCCGCCGAGTGTGTGCTCGCCGCGCTGCGCGCCCATCCGCTGGGAATCGACGCCGCGATCATCGGCGTCTGCGTCGCCGACCATCCAGGCCTTGTCGTGCTGGATACCGGCTTCGGCCGCCGGCTCATCACCGAGCCCGACGGGGAACTGCTGCCACGGATATGTTGAAACCCCTGCGCGTCGCCGTGCTGTGCTCGCACCGTGCCCCGGGCCTGTTGCACCTGCTGAACGCGGACGCCGATCGCGGCCGCACGTTCGAGATTGTCTGCTGCCTGACGAGCGAACTGACGTTTGCGGAAGAAGTGCGGGTCGAACGTCGCGGTGTGCCGACGCGCCTGCATGGCATTCGCGCGTTCTACGACGCTCGCCAGGCTCCGCTGGGGCAGGCTCCGCAGGTGCGCACCGCATTCGATGCGAA
>JANYHS010000241.1 GCA_025358945.1 Acidobacteriota bacterium | reverse complement strand
GGCGGTGTGCTCTCCTACAACGACTTCTGGTACGAGCGCGGCAGCCAGCTGACGGCAGACCGGCGCACATCGCTCATCATCGATCCCCCCGACGGTCGCATTCCGTTCTCGGCGGCCACGCGCGCAAGAATGGCGGAGCGGGCGGCCCGGACCAACGCCGGAGTCTTCGACGACCCCGAAGATCTCAGCCTGGTCGATCAATGCATCCTCGGCTTCAACTCGGGTCCGCCGATGATCTCCGGAACGTACAACAACAACCTGCAGATCGTGCAGACACCCGGCTACGTGATGATCTTCAACGAGATGGTCCACAACGCGCGGATCATCCCGACTGACGGTCGTCCACACGGGACGCTCCCGCAGTGGACGGGCGACTCGCGCGGCCGGTGGGAGGGCGACACGCTCGTGGTCGAGACGCTCAACTTCAGGCGCGAGACCAGCCTGCAAGGATCGACGGCCAAGACCACGGTGGTGGAGCGCCTCACGCGGCTTGACGCACAGACGATCGACTACCGGTTCACCATTTCTGACCCGGACGCGTACACGAAACCCTGGACGGCGGTGATGCCGCTGCGAGTCATCGACGGTCTTCTGTTCGAGTACGCCTGCCACGAGGCCAACTACGGCATGGAGGGCGTCCTGCGCGGTGCTCGCTTCAGGGAGAGGGAAGCCGCGAAGAAATGAGGTCAGGAGGCGTGCGATGAAGGCGGGAAACTCACGCCGAACGTTCCTCAAAGCTGCTGCGGCAGTGACGGCGGGGACCGTCCTGTCCCGCCGGTCGCTGTGGGCGCAGAGCCGCGTTCCAGGCATCAATCAACGGCTCATGATCACGCCCGATCAGGCCTGGGACTGGCATCTGTTCAAGAGCCAGTGCGGGCCGACCTACGCGGGCAGCGCGGGCTGGAAGCGTTTTACCGCGTTTCTCGAATCGAAGATGCCGGAGTTCGGCGCCGTCGATCTCGACTACGTCGACATCCCGTACGACCACTACATCGTCGACGACTGGCCGGATCGCGGCACGCATCTGCACGGCTCCCCGAACGCCGTCGAACAGCTCGTCACGAACGGCACGCCGGTGCCGGTCGTCGCGTCCTACGGGATGACGTCCGGCTTCACGCTGCCCGAGGGCATCACGGCCCGGATGGTCTTCTACGATCCGGCGAATCCGCCGGGTGACAGCGACATCGCCGGAAAGATTCTCGTGTGTCAGACGGCACCGCAGCCTGCGCCGCCATATTCGAACTCGTTCCTCGACAACTACACGCTCACCGACTACGAGTGGCGATCGCCAGGGAAATGGGCGCCGTTGTTCACGCCGCCGCCGACCAGCGTGACGACGTCGTTTCACAGCCGCTGGGTCTGGAGTCAGCTGAATCGCTTTGCGGCGGCCGGCATCAAGGGCGGGGCCGCGGGCATGGTCGTCGTCTACGACCTGTCGCCGGGCGCCGCGTTCGGGCTGGCGCAACGCAGCGTCTACACGCCTGACGGACGCGCGGGGCTGGGCGCGGCCTACGTCAACTGTCCGACGCTCACGCTCGATCGCGTCAACGGCGCGAAGGTCATCGCCGATGCGAAAGCGGGGACGATGGCCACGCTGCGGCTGACCGCGCGCTTCCAGCGCGATACCGGCCGGGCGATCCTCGCGCATTTGCCCGGGCGCCACTACGGCACGCCTCAGGATCAGCAGGTGCTGCTCGCCACGCACACCGACGCCATGTCGCTCATCGAGGAGAACGGCGGCCTCGGGCTGCTCGGCATCATGTCGTACTTCAACCGTGTACCGCGGGCCGAACGGGCGCGCACGCTGACGTGCTACTTCGACTGCCGCCATTTCATGCCCGGCGGCGAGGCGGGCTGGCCGCAGTTCGACTACTACACGGTTCATCCGGAGAAACTGAAATCGATCGTCGCCACGATTGGCGTCGAGCACATGGGCGGCCGCCAGACGATCGAGACGGGGCCCGACGGGAATCAGTACACGTACTCCGCCGAGCGCCCCGAGGATGGCGGCGTGATCACCAGCCTGATGGACGTGCACAACAACAACATCTGGCTGGTCGAGGCCATCGCGCGTGCGGCGACGGCCAATGCGTGGCCGCGCGTCGACGTCAAGTCAGGAAATACGGGCCCGGGCGTCAACGGCGGATTCCAGGGCACCGTCAAGAGCCCGATGAACAAAGGCCGCGCATACAAGATTCCCGGCGTCGGTCTCGCCGGCGACTGGCCGGGCGCGTGGACGCAGACCTACGCGCAGACGGACACCGAGGCCGGGCCGCGCGGCTTCGACAGGAACTACTTCGTGCAGCAGGTCGCGGGCCTTACGCAGATCGCTGGCGACCTCATGCGCGTCGATCCGCGCGTGATCGATCTCGGATGGGGCGAACTCAAGTCGGCGATCGTGGCCGCGAAGGACACCGCGTTGCTCGATCAGTACATCGCGGCCTTCAGGCACATCGAAGCGGGCGCGCGCGACAAGGGCGTGACCGCGCTGAGGGATCTCTCGACCAGCGTGACCCGTCGCGTGACCGCGACCGATCCCGCGCCGATCACGAAGCTCATCGACGCGCAGTTGGGCAAACTGCTCTGACCGTGACTCGCTCCCTGTTGTCGGTGACGATCGCCCTCGAATCGATGTACGCGTCGTTGCCCACGGTCGTCTGTCAGGGTTTGTGCGCGAAGAGCTGTGGGCCGATCGCCTGTTCGCAGGCGGAAGCGGACCGCATGGAGGCGTCTTCGGGGCGGCCGCTTGAGTTCACGAGCAGATTGACCTGCGGATATCTCGATGACGTCCACAGGCGCTGCACCGTCTACGCGGTGCGGCCGCTGATCTGCCGGTTGTGGGGCGTCGCTACGGAGATGTTGTGTCCGTGGGGTTGTCAGCCGGCGTCGGCACCGGTCGAGCGGTCCGACGTCAGGCGGCTGATTCAGCTGAGCGAGGTCATCGGCGGCGATCTCGTCGTTGCGAGCAAGGCGAGCGATAGGACAACAGCTCGGCCGTAACAAGCCGGTCAGTCGTTCATGCGGCTCGCGGCGAGAACATCGCGGCGATCAGATCCTCGTCGGAAAACGTGGCGAACCGTTCCGCCCGCACTTCCTGGAGATCCTCGGCCTCGACGTCGACCAGCAGGGCCGGTCGATTCGGGTCGACGCGGGTGGTGCTCAACGGCAGCGCGTAGCGGCGTTTCAACGGCCAGTGACCCGATTCGATCACCCAGTAGCAGACCTGCCGGCCAATCGGATCGACGAGCGCGCCCGCCAGGGTGCCAAGCGTCCGATGGGCGGGACTCACGACGGTGGCGCCGTCGAGACCACCTGCCGCGGTGCGCAGATGATCCGCCGTCAGGTATCGCAGGTTTGTGGCATTCGCATCCATAACCAACGTCTCTCCAAGTTGCGTGCCATCGCCAACAGTCCGAAATCGCCAGCGATTCGAGCGAGTGTCGACCGCGAGGGTGGTACGAAAGGGTAGATGAAGGCTGTAAACGGTAGTGCCCCGCCGCAGCGCAATCGCGCTTGAGCTGGGTGTTACCGTGTTGCCGAGGCGGGACTTCTGGCCCTGGCGGCGACGCTTCGAAGTGCGAATCGGTGACTACACATGGCTCAGATGCAGGAAGAACGGATCGCCGCGCTGGAAGCAAAAGTGTACGAGCTCGGGGTGTTAGTGAATCTCGCGCTGCGGTTGCTCGCGCTCGAGAAACCGATTTCCGCCGTGCTCGAACGCTACGGCGCGACCGACGCGGAGGACGTCGCCGTTCATGCGCTGCTTGACGACCTGACCAAGCGCGCTGAACAAGGTGGCATGGTCGCGCCGCCCTTCGGCGGGTTTATCGGACAGCTCTACGCGCGATTTCCGAGTGTCAGGGAGAATCGGGAGTTCGTGGCGCTGCTCCTCGACACACTCAAGGTCGATCGGCCCGCGTACCAGAAGCTGCACGCATACCTATCGGCCCAAGGATGGCCGCAGTGGACCTGACTCGGGGGCCGGCTCTTCCGCTATACTCGGCGCACCCCCTGGCCCTGATCCCCGGTTCGACCCTTGGCCCGTATGAAATCGTCGCGCCGCTCGGCGCTGGCGGGATGGGCGAAGTCTATCGCGCGCGCGATACGAAGCTGGGTCGCGACGTCGCGCTAAAAATCCTGCCGGAGAGTGTCGCGCAGGATACTGATCGCGTCGCCCGCTTCAAGCGCGAAGCGCAGGTGCTCGCGTCGCTCAATCATCCGCACATCGCCGCCATCTACGGTTTCGACGAGGCGGCTGGGACCCAATTCCTGGTCCTCGAACTCGTCGAAGGCGAGACGCTCGCCGACCGAATCAAGCGGGGACCGATTCCGGTCGACGAGACGATCGCGATCGCGCGTCAGATTGCCGAGGCGCTCGCGGAAGCGCACGAGAAAGGGATCATCCACCGCGATCTCAAACCGGCGAACATCGCGCTCAGCGGTCACGATCAAGTGAAGGTGCTCGACTTCGGGCTCGCGAAACTGACCGCTGCGCCTGGCGGCAGCGCCTCTTCCAGCGTCTCGATGTCGCCGACGTTGACGACGCCCGCGATGATGACGGGCGTGGGGATGATCCTCGGCACCGCAGCGTACATGGCGCCGGAGCAGGCGAAAGGCCGCGAGGCGGACAAGCGCTGCGACGTCTGGGCCTTCGGCTGCGTCGTCTACGAGATGCTCACGGCGAAGCGCGCCTTCGAGGGCGAG
>JANYHS010000341.1 GCA_025358945.1 Acidobacteriota bacterium | reverse complement strand
CCGGGCTATCATGGACGCACGGTGGAGGATTGCTGAACATGACGCGTCGGAACAGGACGGCCGCTGCTGCAGTGGCATTGATGCTCGCGCTCGGATTCTCGGCTCCCGCGCACGCGCAGGTTTTTACAGGACGCATCGATGTCTCCATCGAAGATCCCACCGGCGCCAGGCTGCCCGGGGCAAACGTGGATCTGTCGGGCCCGGTCTCCCACACCCAAATGTCCGACACGCTCGGACAGGCGCACTTTCTGAACCTGCCTGTCGGCATCTACCTCCTCAAGGTTTCCCTGCCGGGGTTCACCGCATCCAGTAACAGCAACGTCGAGGTGCTCGCCGGCGCGAGCACATCGCTGGTGATGCGGTTGGGCGTGGCCGGTGCGCCGGAGACAGTCAACGTGCTGGCGGTGACGTCCGCGGTGGACCTCACGCGCGCCACAACGACTACCCATGTGACCGCGCAAGAAATACAGAGCCTGCCCAACGCGCGCGATCCCTGGGCCGTGCTGCAGACGGTGCCGACGGTCTACATGGATCGCGTCAACGTCGGCGGCTCTGAGTCGGGTCAGCAGTCCAACTACAACGCGAAGGGCGCGCAGGCGACCGACAACACGTGGAGCCTCGACGGCGTCCCGGTCACGGACATGGGCGACAACATTGTGCGTCCCGCACATGCTGCGGGATCGTCGGCGTTCTATTACGACATCGACAGCTTTCAGGAGATTGCAATTACGACCGGCGGCGCCGACGCGCAGAATTCCACGCCCGGCGTGCAGCTGAACCTGGTGCTGAAGAAGGGCCTCAATGCGCCCCACGGCAGCACGCGGTTCTTCTTCGAGAACGAGTCGATGCAGGACGTGAACATTTCACAGGCCCTGTCGACGGCGCTCGGCGACGTCAACGGCAAGGGCAACCGCATCGCCAAGTATCAGGACTTCGGATTCGACCTCGGCGGTCCCCTCATGGAGGACTACATCTGGATCTACGGCGCGATGTCGCAGACGACGGTCGATCTGCTGTCGCTGACGGGGTCGGCCGACAACACCGCGTTCAGGAACTACGCGTTCAAGGCAGACGGCAAGCTGAACGACAAGGTCCGCGGCGGGTTCATCGTCTACGAAAACAACAAGACCAAGGACGGCCGCGACGCCGGACCCACGCGTCCCACCGCGACGACCTGGGCCCAGACCGGCCCCTCCAGACTCTACAAAGGTGAAGGCAACTTCGTCGTCGGCAAGAATCTCTTCGCAACCGCACGGGGCGCGTACATTGAGAGCGGCTTTCTGCTGACGCCCAACGGCGGCCTCAGCACCGACTACTACATCGACGATGGCGGCGTCGCGCACAACACCTACTATCAGTACCAGAGCACCCGTCCGCAGCACTACGCCGGCGGTGATGGCAGCTACTTTGCCGGCGCGCACGAACTGAAGTTCGGCGGCGGCTGGCGCAAGACGCCGGTGCAAACGCAGGTGACGCGGCCGGCCAGTCATCTGGTCGCGGCCTGGGACGGCTATCCCAAGATGTTGGTGCAGGTGGCGCGCGACTACCAGTCGAACACCGACGCGCAGTACATCAACGGCTACGTCACCGACACGGTGTCTTTCGATCGCCTGACGCTGACCGGCGGCGTGCGCATCGATCACCAGGTGTCGTCGCTCGCGGCGGCGACGGTGCCGGCCGTCGCCGGCTTCGAGAGTATCCTGCCGGCCATCACGACGCCGGCGGCCAGCGGCGTGTTTGTCTGGAACAGCTTCACGCCCCGCGTCGGCTTCACGCTCGCCCTGGACCAGGCCCGCAAGACCATCGTCCGGGGCAGCTACGCGATGTTTGCGTCGCAGCTGCCAGGGTCGGAGGCGGCGTTCGTCTCCCCGATTCAGTATGCGTACGCGTACTACAACGCCGTGGACAAGAACGGCGACGGCATCGCGCAGCTGGGCGAGATTCTGATCAATCAGGGTCTCCAGGGTTACTCCGGGTTCAACCCCAAGAGTCCGTCGACGGCCGTGAACCGTGTCGCGACGGATCAGAAGCCGCCGATCACGCACGAATTCCTCGCCGGCTTCGACAAGGAATTGACGCCGCAGCTGTGGGTGAGCGGCACGGTGACGTATCGCCGCATGCAGGATTTGTCGTGGACGCCGCTGGTCGGCGTGACGGCGGCGAACTACTCGCAGACCTCGACGCTGAGCGGGACCGCTGCGGAGATTGGCGCCTTCAGCGTGCCGCTGTACGCGCTGAACGCGTCGGCCGTCCCTGCGGGCGGCGGACAGGTGTTCTCGGTCCGACAGGGATACCACCAGCGCTACCTCGGGCTCGAGCTCAGCGCCACCAAGCGTCTGTCGAGCCGCTGGATGGCGCGGTTCGGGTTTTCGACCAACGACTGGCGCGAGTACTTCGACGACCCCTCGACGTCGATCCTGGATCCCACGCGCGCTCCCGGGCCGTCATCGAGTTCGCCGACCGCGGGACCGCAGGTGAACGGCGGCACGGTTCTTCGGGCGTCCACTGGCAGCGGCAAGAGCAGCGTGTACACGGCCGCGCCGAAGTATCAGATCGTCGCCAACGGGTTGTATGAGGCGATGTGGGGCATCAACATCAGCGCCAGCCTCGTGGCCCGGCAGGGGTATGCGGAGCCGTTCTTCCAGAGCAACGTCGCCACCGGCGATCCGCTCGGGCGCAAGACCGTTCTGCTCGTGCCGACGGTGGACGCGTTCCGTCTGCCGGCGGTGACGTCACTTGACGGGCGGGTCGAGAAAACATTCCAGTTCGGCTTCGCCAAGGTCGCCGTCGATTTCGACGTGTTCAACGTCTTGAACTCGGGGACGGTGCTCGGCAAGCAGTACGACGCGCGCCTTACGGGCGCCACCGGTTTCGGCCAGACCCTCGAGATCATGAACCCGCGGGTCGCACGCATCGGCGCGCGGTTGACTTTCTAGAGCGACTTTCAGCTCTGTGTCGCACCCAGACGGCGACGCGCACATTGTTCCGGCAGGAATCGTCGCCGTCACGCGCGCGCAGGAACACGGCTACGCGTTGGTCAGCATCGGGTAAGGCGTCGCGAACGATCGCGATCAGCGGCGAGTGGTGCGGGCGCCCGATCGAGGCGCGTCAGCGAAGACCCGTCGCGATTCCGCGCGGACAGTCTCCGCCTGCTTCCGATTCCCGAACATCGTGTAGAGCTTCGCCGCCAGCGCGTACGCGTCCTGCGTCGGCGTGATACGCATGAGATCGCCGACGACGCGGACGGCCGCGTCGGGCTGACCACTGGCCTGGTACAGCATCGCCAGCCCGCCGCGCGCGCGGGTGTTCTGCGGAAACACGCGCAGTTCCTCGATGAACTGGGTTTCGGCGTCAGGGTACTGCTCGAGCCGCCCGAGCGTGTCGGCCGTGTAGAAGTGCAGTTCGCTGACCTGCGGCGCACCGGGCTTTTTGAGATCAGCGACGGCCTGCTGGAACAGGGGTAGCGCATCGGCGTACTTGCCCTGGTCGTACAGCACCCGGCCTTCGACGTAATCCGGCAGCGGCAGCAGCGGATCTTCTTCGTGCGCGAGACGCGCCTCTTCGCGCGCGGTGTCGGCGTCGCGTTTCACCAGCGCGATTCTGGCCAGCAGCTCGTGCGCGGACGCTTTCGATCGACGATCGGCGTCGCCTGCCACTTCAACTGCCAGAGTCGCGTGTTCCCGCGCTTCGCCGAGCTTCCGCAGCTTGAGCAGCGACGCGGCGGCGCCGATATACCCGGCCGGCTCCATCGGCTTCAGCACGACGTAGTGCTTGTAGGCGTCCACGGCGAGGTCAGGGCGATCGAAGCGCGTCGTGAACACCGCGAGCTGGCTCCAGACGTCGGCCATCTCCGGGTCGTCGCGCAGGATCTGTTGCAGGAGCGCGATGGCCCGCGGCCAGTTGCGCGCGCCGGCGAAATCGACGGCCGCGCGGTACCGCTCGAGGATCTCGCGCTTGTCCTTCGGATCGGGCAGCGCCTCGCCGGATTTCGTCGGGATGTCGGTCTGCGCGCCGACGTAACCGAGCGCCTGCAGACGCTCACGCGCGTCAGCTGACACCTCGGACGGCGCATGAATCGCTGCGCCGGCCGACATGCGTGCGAGCGCGCTGCTCAATGCCTGCCGCGGCTGCGGACGGTCCGCCGCGATGTTGGTTCGCTCGTGCGCGTCGTGCTCGAGATCGTAGAGTTCCTCGCGCGGCGCCTTGATGTAGCGATACCGCTCGTCGGTGAGTGCGGTCAGCTCGCTCCAGCCGAAGTGATAGCGCGCGTACAGCGCCTCGGAATAAATCGTCGCCGGCGCGAGCGTGCCCGTGCCCTCGAGCACCGGTTTGAGCGACCGACCGCGGAAGTTGCCGGCGCCGGGCGCCTTCACGAGGTCGAGTATCGTCGGCACGATGTCGATGTGCTGCACGAGATCGCGCACCCGTCGTCCCTTGCCGGCGTTGGTCTCCTGCTTGATGATGAGCGGCACGTGAATCGCTTCGTCGTACACGAACAGTCCGTGTTCCTGCTCGCCGTGATCGCCCAGCCCCTCGCCGTGATCCGACAGCAGCACGATGGTGGCGCGGTCGTAGAGCTGACGGGATTTCAAGTAGGTGACGAGGCGGCCGACGATTTCATCCGCGTAGGCGATCTCGCCGTCGTACGGCGAATACTGCGCGAAACGGTCCGGCGGCGCGTAGGGTTTGTGCGGCTCGTAGAGATGCAGGAACAGGAAGGCGCGCGACGTGCCGACCGAGTCGAGCCAGTGCTCGGCGATTTGCTCCGACGCGCCGCCGTCGCGCTGGACCTGGCCGATCGACAGCTCCGGTGACGCGGGCGGCATGTCGCCGTCAAAGAAATCGAATCCCTGGCTGATGCCCGTTTCCTTGCGCAGCACGTACGCCGAGACGATGCCGCCGGTGGCGAATCCTCGCTCGCGCAGCATCTGCGGCAGCAGTCGCTCGCCGTTCTTGATGGTGAAGCCGACGTTGTCGCGCACACCGGTCTCGAACGGTAGCTGGCCCGACAGCATCGAGGCGTGCGCCGGCAGCGTCTGCGGCGCATGCGAGTA
>JANYHS010000339.1 GCA_025358945.1 Acidobacteriota bacterium | reverse complement strand
GGCAACCGCAACCCCAACCAAACAGCAGATCGGCCGCATCGTCCAGATCATCGGACCCGTCGTGGACGTCGAGTTCGAGGCCGGACACCTGCCCGCGATTTACAACGCGCTGCGCATTCAGGCGCCGGCCAGAGACGGGCGTGAGGCGCTCGACGTCATCGCCGAAGTCGAGCAGCACCTGGGCGAGAACCGCGTCCGTGCCGTCGCGATGAAGCCGACCGACGGCATGCAGCGCGGCATGGAAGCGCTCGACCTGGGCGAGGCGATTTCGGTGCCGGTCGGCCCCGAGACGCTCGGCCGTGTGCTCAACGTACTTGGTGAGCCGGTCGATTTTCCGGATCGTCCCGTGCAGTCGAAGGAGCGCTGGCCGATTCACCGCGCCGCGCCGACACTGGAACAGCAGTCGACCGACCTGAAGATGTTCGAGACCGGCATCAAGGTTATCGACCTGCTCGAGCCCTACGTTCAAGGCGGCAAGATCGGCCTGTTCGGCGGCGCCGGCGTCGGCAAGACCGTCATCATCATGGAGCTGATTCACAACATTGCGTTGAAGCACGGTGGTGTGTCGGTGTTTGGTGGCGTCGGCGAACGCACGCGCGAAGGCAACGACCTCTGGCACGAGTTCCAGGAAAGCGGCGTCATCGATCCGCACGATCACACGAAATCGCGTGCCGCGCTGGTCTATGGACAGATGACCGAGCCGCCGGGCGCGCGCCTGCGCGTCGGTCTCTCGGCGCTGACCGTCGCCGAGTACTTCCGCGACGCGGAAGGCAAGGACGTGCTGCTGTTCATCGACAACGTCTTCCGCTTCACACAGGCGGGCTCGGAAGTGTCGGCGCTGCTCGGCCGCATGCCGTCGGCGGTTGGCTACCAGCCGACGCTGCTCAGCGAGATGGGCCAGATGCAGGAACGCATCACGTCGACCAAGAAGGGGTCGATTACGTCGGTGCAGGCGATCTACGTGCCCGCCGACGACTACACCGACCCGGCGCCGGCGACGACGTTCGCGCATCTCGATGCGACGACGAACCTGTCGCGCGCGATTTCCGAGCTGGGGATTTACCCGGCCGTCGATCCGCTGGCGTCGACGTCGCGCATTCTCGACCCGCGCATCCTCGGCGAGGAGCACTACAGCGTGGCGCGCAACGTGAAGCAGATCCTGCAGCGTTACAAGGACCTGCAGGACATCATCGCGATTCTCGGTATCGACGAATTGTCGGAAGACGACAAGCTGACCGTGTCGCGCGCCCGCAAGATCCAGAAATTTCTATCGCAGCCGTTCTTTGTCGCGCAGCAGTTCACCGGCCTCGAGGGTAAGTACGTGCCGGTGGCCGACACGATTCGCGGCTTCAAGGAGATCGTCGAAGGCAAGCACGACGAGATTCCTGAGCAGGACTTCTATCTGGTGGGATCGATCGAAGAGGTCATCGCGAAGTTCCAGCAGCGTAAGAGCAGTTAAGCCGTGGCCGATCACATTCCGTCGCTGCCGACCGCAATCCAGCTGCTGATCGTCTCGGCCGATCGTTCCCTCGTGAACGAGACGGTCGACGAGGTGGAGATCCCTGGGTTTGGCGGCTACTTTGGTGTCCTGCCAGGGCACACGCCGCTGTTGGCGGTCCTGCAGGTCGGCGAGCTGTGGTACCGACAGGGGTCCGAGAAGCACTATCTCGCCATCGCCTACGGCTTCGCTCAAGTGCAGCCGGACCGCGTGACCATCCTCGCGCAGATCGCGGAGAAGGCCGACGAAATCGATCTGGCCAGGGCCGAATCGGCGAAAACACGCGCCGAGCAGCGCATCGCCAGCCTGGCCATCGAGATGGATGCCCAGCGGGCGCGCGTCGCCCTGATGAAATCGCTCATCCGCCTGCAGGTCGCGACTCGCGCTAGAATTCGTTCGTAATTGTTTGCCAACCTCGCCAACCTGTTTCGCTATCGTGGCCTGATCCAGAGCCTCGTCGCGCGTGAGTTGAAGGCGCGCTACCGCGGCTCAGTGCTCGGGTTTTTCTGGTCGTTCGTCAACCCGCTGATGCTGCTGCTCGTCTACTCGTTCGTGTTCAGCACCATCATGCCGAACACGACGAAGGGGATTCAGCCGTACGCGCTCTTCATGTTCTGCGGCATCCTGCCGTGGACCTGGTTCGCTGCGTCGCTCTCCGAGTCGACAAACTCGCTGATTTCCGGCGGCAACCTGATCAAGAAAGTCCTCTTTCCAGCCGAGGTCCTGCCCATCGTCAGCGTGCTGACGAACATGGTGAACTTCTTTCTCGGCCTGCTGATCCTCGTGCCGAGCCTGATTTTCTACCACCGGCTGCATCTGTCGTTCGCGCTGTTGTGGTTTCCGGCCGCGGTGCTTGTGCAGCTGATCTTCACGCTGGGTCTGGCGCTGATCCTCGCGGCGCTGACGGTCCATTTTCGCGACATCCGCGATCTGCTGGCCAACATCCTGACGCTGTGGTTCTTTGCGACGCCGATCATCTACTCGTGGACGCAGGACAACGTCAAAGCGTATAAGGCGCTGTTCGATCTCAATCCGTTCACGCATTTGGCGATTTCGTACCAGGAGATCCTGTTCTTTGGGCCGGTCGGCCACTGGAAATGGCTCCTCGCACTCGGCGTCGGCTCGGTCCTGCTCTTTCTCGCCGGCTACTGGCTGTTCGATCGCCTGCGCGATTCCTTCGCGGAGGCCGTGTAGCCATGAAGATGACGGGCCACAGAGGCACAGAGCCACAGAGGGCGCCCGCGTGTTCGACGGCCAGGCCTGCACGGCAGGCCGGGAGGCACGGCCGAATCGGGTCGAGGCGCGAACGCATGCATGTTGGGACAGCGCTCGCGCGTCGACCCGATGTCGGCCGGGCGCGTCGCTATGCGACGCCCGTCGAACCGTTCCGGGCGCCTCAGGTCTGCGGCCTCCGCGGTCTCTGCGTTCGATTTCTCTGTGACGCTGTGACTCTGTGGCGTTTCCTTTCTCTTTCGTGTATTTCGTGTTTTCGTGGCTATCTTTCCTGGGCAGCCGCGTGACGCCGGCAATTGAGCTCTCGAACGTCTCCAAGGTCTACCGTCGCTACGGCGGGCGGCAGTTCTCCACGCTGAAGAGCGCGCTGTTGCAACGCAGCATCCTGCGAGATCTGCAGCCCAGCGAAACATTTCCCGCCCTCACCGATGTGTCGTTCAGCGTGCCGAAGGGATCGACCTACGGCGTGATGGGACGCAACGGATCCGGCAAGAGCACCGCGTTGAAACTCGTCGCCGGTATCACGAAGCCCACCAGCGGAACGGTGAAGGTCGAGGGGCGGATTTCAGCGCTGATCGAACTCGGCGCCGGTTTTCACCCAGAGATCTCCGGCCGCGAAAACGTCTTCATCAACGGCATCATGCTCGGCCTGACCAAGCGCGAGATCCAGAACCGCTTCGACGAGATCGTCGACTTCGCGGAGCTACGCGAGTTCATCGACGCGCCCGTCAAGACCTACTCCTCCGGCATGTACATGCGCCTCGGGTTTGCCGTCGCGATCAACGTCAACCCGGACGTGCTGCTGGTGGACGAAGTGCTCGCCGTCGGCGACGAGGGCTTCACGCACAAGTGCCTGGACAAGTTCGCGGAGTTCAAGCGCAGCAATAAAACGATTCTTCTGGTGACACACTCCCTGAACCTGATCGAGCGTTTCTGCGACGAGGCGCTGTGGCTCGACGGCGGCCACGCGATGTCGCACGGCGATCCCAAGCGTGTCGTCGGCGCCTACCTCACGAAAGTCGAGGAAGGCGAAGAGCGGCTCCTCGCCGCGACGACCGCGCGGGCCGTGGAGAGTGCGTCACAGGGACCGACGGGGCAGGATGGGCGGGACGGGCAGGAGCTGTCCGAGCAGCCCGCTGATCCGACGTCGAACATGTTTCAGGCGACCGAAGGACGCTGGGGCTCGCGCGAGGTGGAGATCACCGACGTCGCGTTTCTGGATCAGGCCGGGCATCCCTCGTTCGTGTTCCACTCGGGCGATCCGCTCGCCGTCCGCGTCAAGCTGCACGCGGCGCACCCGGTCGACGACTTCGTGTTCGGCATCGGCCTGTTCAACGCTGACGGCGTGTGCTGCTACGGCACCAACACGTATCTCGAGGAGATGCAGCCGCAGCGACTGAGCGGCGACGCGGAAATGGTGTTCGCGATCGAGAGCCTGGACCTCGTCGAAGGCACCTACAAACTCGACCTCGCAGTGCACAAAGTGGACGGCTTTCCGTACGACTACCACCGCCTGCTGTACACCTTCCGCGTGAAGTCACGTGTGCACGACGTCGGTATCTACCGTCCTCGCCACCGCTGGACATTCTCGCCGGCGGTGGAGTTCAAGAAGCCGCTCGGCTAAAGCCTTCGCGCTCCATGACCAGGCAAGATGCCGTCGCTCTCGTCGAACGCCTGCGGACAGCGGGTCAGACGATCGTCTTCACAAACGGCGTCTTCGATTTGCTGCACGTCGGCCACCTGCGCTATCTGCAGCAGGCCCGCGCATCGGGCGACGTGCTGCTCGTCGGTGTGAACTCAGACCGCTCGGTCCGCGCGATCAAGGGACCAGGCCGGCCCATC
>JANYHS010000331.1 GCA_025358945.1 Acidobacteriota bacterium | reverse complement strand
GACGTCCAAGGCTTCACGCGATTCGAGCGCGACGTCGACGTCCGCAGCGCCGTGCCAATGACCGTGGATCTGACGCTCGCCCTGGCCGGCGCCACCAGTTCCGTCGATGTCGTCGGCCATGCCGAGGATCTCCTGGAGCGCGATCCCAGCGCGCACACCGACATTGATCAGAGCCTGATCGCGAAACTGTCCCTCGACTCGTCGGCGGGGCTGAACCAGATCATCACGCTCGCATCGCCGGGTGTCGTGTCGGACTCGAACGGATTCTTCCATCCGGTGGGTGACCACGCGCAGACGCAGTTCTCGATCGATAACCAGCCGGTCACCGATCAACAGAGTCGGCTGTACTCGAATCAGATTTCTCCGGATGCCGTGCAATCCATGGAAATCATCACCGGCGTCGCGCCCGCCGAGTACGGCGACAAGAGCAGTCTGGTCGTCCACATTGTGACGAAGTCAGGACTGGATCAGCCGAAACCGACGGGCAGTGTATCCCTCGAATACGGATCGTTCAAGACGCCGACGGTCGACGTCAACATCGGCGGCGGGTCACATACGATCGGCAACTTTCTCTCGCTGAACGGGATGCGCACCGATCGCTTCCTCGACGCGCCGGAACTCCAGGCGATTCACGGCACGGGACACAAATGGTCCGTGTTCGATCGCCTCGATGCCCATACCAACGCGACGGGCACGTTTCATCTCAATGTGCAGGCGGCCCGATCGATCTTCGATGTGCCGAATACAGTGGATGCCGCGGCGCTGGGCCAGGCGCAGAGTCAAGGCATCGATACCCTCAACGTCGCGCCCGGCTATTCGCAGGTGATCGGATTGAAGACGCTCTTCACCGCGAACGCGTTCGTGCGGCAGGACCACCTCACGTACACGCCCAGTGCGGACCCCTTCGCCGACCAGCGTGGGACCGTCTCTCAAGACCGCAGATTGACGAATGTCGGTATCAAAGCCGATGTGGCTTCTAACTTCGGCGAGCATCACAACCTCAAAGTGGGTGGCACACTGAGTGCCACGAAACTCAATGAGAACTTTACGATCGGCTTCACCGACCCGTCGTTCAACTCGCCGTGCCTGGATTCAACCGGCTTGGCGTCGGGGAACACCGCACTGCGCACGGTCGCCCAATGCCGTGGCGCGCTGACGGTGAATCCGGATTTCAACGCGGCTCTGCTGAATTTTGACCTGACGCGCCGAGGGACGCCGTTTACGTACAGTCAGGCGGCGACGATCAAGCAGCAGGCGGCGTACATCCAAGACGACATCACGGCCGGTAACGTGACCTTTAAGGTCGGCCTTCGGCTCGATCACTATGATGGTCTGACCACCGCGACGCTGCTGCAGCCGCGCGTCGGCGCCTCGTACGCCGTGCCGATGAGCAATACCGTGCTCCGTGCGTCGTATGGGCGGACCATGGAGACACCGTACAACGAAAATCTGCTGCTCTCGAGTGGTGTGGGGGCTGAGGCGTTGACCGGAACGGCCACGCCTCCAGCCCCGGGCAAGCGCGACCAAGCGGAGATCGGGATCCAGCAGGGCATCGGGCGGTGGATCGTCGCGGACGTCGGCTACTTCAACAAGCGGACGGACAACGCGTACGACTTCAACGTCCTCTTCAACACGCCGATCTTCTTCCCGGTCGCGTGGGACCATTCCAGGATCGACGGCTTCACCGGCAAGGTGAATCTCGTGGAACACGGCGGCTTCAGTGCGTTCGTGGTGATGGCACACACGAATGCCATTTACTCGCCTCCTGGCGTCGGTGGCGTGCTGCTCGCGCCGCCATGCGACACACCCGGATGCTCGTTCCGCATTGACCACGATCAGAAGTTCAATGCGACGACGAATCTGCAGTACGCACTCCATAAGGCGACGGGCACATGGGCCGCACTGAGCTGGCGGTACGACTCCGGGTTGGTCAGTAGCGCGATCGGGGACGTCCTCGATCTGCTCCCGCTCACGCCGGCGCAACAGGCGGCGGCCGGCATGTCCTGTGGTGGCGTCGCCGCGACGGCCACCGCCGGATTCACGAGTTGCTCGCCTGACAGCATTACGACCAGCCGGCTCGGCGTGCCGGCGGCGGGCACTGGCGACCCTCTGAACAATCCGAGTCGCGTCGCGCCGCGCCACCTCTTCGATCTCGGACTCGGCACGGACAACCTATTGCGCGGCGACAAGTCCAAGCTCCGTCTGCGATTCAGCGTCATCAACCTGACGAACAAGGATGCGCTATACAACTTCCTCTCCACGTTTAGCGGCACGCATTTCGTGGCGCCGCGGACGTATCAAATGCAGGTGGGCTGGACGTTCTGATCGCGCTTCCACCGCGACGGGCACGCCGGGCGAGCCGGCGGGCCGATCATGGGATGATAGGCAGCGTCGACTCCATGCAGACCACAGCACCCGATCTCATCGTCCTTCACGAACATCCCGAGTGGCAGAAACCGTTGTTCGCGGCGCTCGAGCGGCGCGGCGTGTCGTTTCTCCCGTTCGACGTCTCGCGGGCGGCGTTCAGCAACGTTGAACCGCTGCGCGCCCGGCTCTACTTCAATCAGGCCAGCCCGAGCGCGTATCTGCGCGGCAACACCCGCGCGGTGCCGCTGGCGCTCGCCTACATGCGGACGCTCGACCTGCTCGGCGCGAAAGTTCTGAACGGCGCAGACGTGTTCGCGCTCGAGTTGAGCAAAAGCGCCCAGGCGACCCTGCTGCGCACGCTCGGCATCGATTGCCCGCACTCGATCACCTTCAACGACGTCCGAGCACTGCGCGCCTACACCGAAGACATCGAATGGCCGGCACTGCTGAAGCCCGATCAGGGCGGCAGCGGCGCGCGCATTCAGGTCGTCGAGTCGCTGGCGGAAGTCGAAGCGATCTTCGAGCGCGATCCGAACGTGTGGCTGCCGGACAACCTGTTCCTGCTGCAGGAGTATCTGCCTCACGATCCGGAAAAGGGCATCGTCCGTCTGGAATTCCTCGGCGGCGAGCTGCTCTACGCGATGCGCGTCATCACCCACGGCCGATTCAACCTGTGCCCGTCGCCGGTCTGCAATCCGGATGATGGCAACGGCGCGTGTGAAGTGCCCGAACAGGTTGTTGATGCCCCGCCGGTGGAGTTCGTGCCGTTTCCCGACGTGCCACGCGACGCGGTGGAGACCGCCACCCGCATCGTCCGCGCAGCCAAGCTCGATATCGGTGGCATCGAGTACCTCGACACGCTCGATGGACGACGGGTCTTCTACGACATCAATGCCAATTCGAACCTGCGGCCATCGGTGGCTGCCGCGTTTGGATTCGATCCATTCGAACGGGTCGTCGACTTCCTCGTCGATGAATTGAAGAAGGTCTGACGCCGATCGACGCGGTGCTACACTTCTCGTCCTCATGGCCAAGTTCATCGCCGCCGTCGTTCAGAACGCGCCCGTCGTCTTTGACGTGAACGCGACCCTGACCAAGATCAACGAACTCACGGCTGACGCGGCGAAAAAAGGCGCGACGCTCGTCGTGTTTCCGGAAGCGTTCGTGTCGGCGTATCCGAAGGGCCTCGACTTCGGTGCGCGCGTAGGCATGCGCTCGGCGGAGGGACGGGACACCTTCCGGCGATACTTCGAGAGCGCGATCGACGTGCCCGGACCGGCGACCGAGACACTGGCGAAAACCGCCAAGACTCACGGCGTCTACCTCGTGCTGGGCGTCATCGAACGCGAGATCGGCACGCTCTACTGCACGGCGCTGTTCTTCGCGCCCGACGGCACGCTCCTCGGTAAGCATCGCAAGGTGATGCCCACCGCGATGGAACGGATCATCTGGGGCTTCGGCGACGGATCGACGATGCCGGTGTTCGACACCGCGATCGGCAAACTCGGCGCGGTGATCTGCTGGGAAAACTACATGCCGCTGATGCGCATGGCGATGTACGCAAAGGGCATCGAGCTCTACTGCGCGCCGACGGCTGACGATCGCGAGACCTGGCTGCCGTCGATGCGGCACGTCGCGCTCGAAGGACGATGCTTCGTGCTGACGGCGTGCCAGTATCTGCGCCGCAGCGACTGCCCCACCGAGTACGCAGCAGCGCAGGGCAACGATCCGCAGACCGTGATCATGCGCGGCGGCAGCGCGATCATCGGGCCGCTCGGCCAGGTACTCGCTGGCCCCCTCTTCGATCAGACCGGCATCCTCACCGCCGAAATCGACCTCGGCGAAATCCCGGGCGCCAAGTACGACCTCGATGTCGTCGGGCACTACGCGCGGCCAGACATTTTTCAGCTCCATGTCAACGAAAAGGCAGCGCGGCCGGTCGTCACCGACTAACCCGGACATCCATGCTGCAGGATCTTC
>JANYHS010000292.1 GCA_025358945.1 Acidobacteriota bacterium | reverse complement strand
ACCAGCGCCGCCGCGCCGCTCACGAACCCCGCCGCCATGCTCGTGCCCGATAACTGCATCACGGCATCAGGCCCCTCGCCGGAGACGTGCTTGGTCGCGTAGGTCGCGGAAAGGTAAGAGCCCGCCGACTCCGCCGACCGGATGTGACTCCCCGGCGCCGCCATGTCCGGCTTGATGATCAGGTCGTAGCGCGTCGGACCCCGCGAGCTGTACGCCGCCAGCGTGTCGTCCGACCGCACCGCCGTGTCGTGCGTGTCGATCGCCCCGACCGCAATCGCGTGCGGGCTGTTGGCCGGCGCCGTGATCCCGCCCATCACCGTCCTGCCGTCCTTGGTCCGCCCGTAATTTCCCGCAGCCACCACGACCACAAGGCCCGCACGCGTCGCACGCTCCACCGCCTCGCACAACGGATCGTCGCGATACGGCTGCAACACCGGCGCGCCCATCGACAGGTTGATGATCCGCACGTTGTATTCCTGCCGGTGCGCAATCGTCCAATCGATCGCCTCAATCACATCGCTGATCGCCCCCGACCCGTCGTCTCCAAGGACCCTGAGGTTGAGGAGATACGCGCCCGGCGCCACGCCGCGGTAGTCGCCCGTCTCAATCGTCTTCCCACCATGCCCCGCGATAATCGCCGCCACGTGCGTGCCGTGACCGTAGTGATCCTGGCCGTCGCCGCCGGTGAAATCCTTCGTCGCCAGCACACGTCCGCCTCTGAACGCGTTGTGGTTCGTGTTGATCCCCGAATCGATCACCGCGACCGTGATCCCCTTGCCGGTCTGCGGCCGCACATCCTCGGATCCCGCCCACACCTGATCCGCGCCAATCGCCTGCGCGTCCGCCGCGCTCACCGACGACTGAATCCGGATGTCGCCTGACAGATGATCCTGCGTGTCGTCCTGCCGCATCGCCGCCAGCTGACCCGCGTTCACCTGGAACACCGCGCCGCTCTGCAGATACCTGGCAATCTTCAGGTTGTAGCGCCCCGCCAGCGCATCCACCTCCGCCTTCGTCCCGTGGACGATGACCCGAATGGTTTGCGATCCGGACGCGAGATGATCGGCAAGGTCGGCGCTGAGGCGCGCGTTGTGCGCGCCGGCTGCTGCTGGCACGGCCGCACACATCAGCGATAAAGAAAAGAACGTCGCGGCGATCCGCGAGCGGTTGACGGCCTGAGCAACCATGGATATCTCCACCGGGATCGAAATTAGAGCGCGTGGCTGCGGGACGACATATCCCCAGCGTGACCGCGGTCGTCCTGCACGGAATCGATGAGCACACGCTGCGAACCGCCGAGCGTTCGAATGGTCTGGAGGCGCCCGTCGCGAATCCGGTTGTAGATCGTCCGGCGCGACACGCCGAGCAACTCGGCGGCATGGTCCAGCGAAACGCTGCGGCCGATACGGGGTTCGAATCCAGCGTCCGATACGCTCTCACTCATCGTCATCTCTCGCCTCCGGTTGCCGTCTATAAAGGCACGGTGGATACCACAATTCGGCGCGGGCCGGTCCTGGTGCCGTAAGTCATTGCGGAGACGCAGGTTGCTGCGAGATCGGCGACTCGATGAGGTAAGCTGAACGCAGCGGTTCCGGCCAAGAACCTAGCCAACGGACGAAGGATGTTTGCGAAAAACAAGAATTTGCACGCAAATCCGAAGCTGGGCCGCTCAACTGCACACGCTTTTGATCGGGCAGTTTCTTGGCCGCTGGGCCAGATTGTGACCAGACAGACACGCCGACTGGCGGCCTCCGTCGCGTTCGTGGTTGCTGGCGTTCTCGCCGGTGCCGGATGTCGCTCGAACACGCCTCCGAAATCGGCGACGGCAGCGGCCTCGAAATCCGGCGTCCCGCGCGGCGGCGACCTGATCGCATCCGTCCGTTCCGAGCCGCGCAGCTTCAATCGTCACGCGGCGAGCGATTCCACCACCGAGCTGATCTCCAACCTCACGCAGGGCAAGTTGGTCCACGTCAACCAGGCAACGCAGGCGGTCGAGCCGTCGCTTGCGGAAAGCTGGACGAGCGAGGACGCTGGCCGCCGCGTGACGATGCATCTTCGGCGCGACGTCGTCTTCTCCGACGGTCACCCGTTCACGGCAGACGATGTGCTGTTTTCGTTCGAGGTGGCGAACGACGAGAAGACGCAGAGCATCCTGGCGGACGCGGTGCGGACCGGCGGGAAGCCGCTGCAGGTCGCCGCGACGGATCCCCACACCGTCGTCATCACGTCCGCGGCGCCGTTCGCGCCCGGCGTGCGCGTCCTCGAGATCCTGCCGATTCTCCCGCGCCACAGACTCGAGGCGGCGTTCAAGGCGGGCACGTTCGCCAAAGCATGGGGCCTGGACACGCCGATGTCCGACATCGTCGGGCTGGGCCCGTTCGTGCTGAGTCAGTACGCGGCCGGACAGCGCGTTGTGTTGACGCGCAACCCGAAATATTTTGCGAAGGCGCCGGACGGCGGGGCGCTCCCGTATCTCGATCGCCTGACGATTGAAATCCTGCCGGATCAGAGTGCGGAGTTGTTGCGTTTGCAATCCGGGCAGCTCGACATGATGACGAGCGAGATCTCGCCGGAAAGCTACGCGTCGCTGAAGCGCTCGGCCGATGGCGGAAAGATCACGCTGCTCGACCTTGGCGTCTCGCGGAACGCGGAAGGATTGTTTTTCAACCTGAAGCCGGGCGCATTTGGCGCCGATCCGCGCGCGCCGTGGCTGCAGCGCGACGAGCTGCGCCAGGCGATCAACATGGCGGTCGATCGGAAAGTATTCGTCGATACCGTGTTCTTCGGCGCGGGCGTGCCGGTCTACGGGCCGGAGACGCCGGCGAACAAGGTCTGGTACTGGGAAGGTCTGCCGCACACGCCGTACGATCCGGCAGCGGCCAGACAGCTGCTCGCGTCAATCGGCCTAACGTCGGGTGCCGACGGGGTGCTGAAGGACGCGCGCAATCAGCCGGCACGCTTCACGCTGGTGACCCAGAAGGGCCGCCCGAGCATGGAGCGCAGCGTTGCCGTTATCCGCGACGAGCTGAAGAAGATCGGCCTCACCGTGGACGTCGTCGCCCTCGATTCCCGCGCGGTGATCCAGGCGTTCCTGACGGCGAAGTACGACGCCATCTACTTCAACGCCGACAAAACCGATCTCGATCCGGGCACCAACCAGGACTTCTGGTTCAGCTCGGGCCTTGCGCACATGTGGAATCTCGAGGAGAAGACGCCCGCCACCGACTGGGAACGCCGCATCGACGAGCTGATGACGAAACAGATCGCATCGCCGGACCTTGCCGAGCGCCGGCAGCTCTACAATGAGGTGCAGAAGATCTTCTACGACCATCAACCGATGATCTACTTCGCCGCACCCCGCATCTTCGTGGCGCACGCCACGCGCGTGACCAATCTGACGCCTGCCGAGTATCGTCCGCAGCTCCTCTGGCGGCCCGACACGGTGGCCGTCATCCGTTGACCTGGTACTTCGCGCGGCGCCTCGCGTTCGCGGCGTTCCTGGTGATTGCCGTGTCGTCGGCGTCGCTGGTGCTGGCGCGGCTGGCGCCGGGCGACTTCGTCACGGAGTCGGCAGGTACGGAAATCAGCCGGCAGACGCTGGAGCAGCAGCGCGCGCGATATGGCCTGAATAAATCGCTCGGCGAGCAATATCGCGACTGGCTGGCGGCCGCCGCGCGGCTCGATTTCGGCTACTCGATGCAGTACGGCAGGCCGGTGCGCGATCTGGTGCCCGAGCGGGCTGCCAACACCGCGATCCTCGCGCTGGCGGCGCTTGTCTTCGCCACTCTCATCGGCCTGCCGCTCGGGATCATCTCCGGCAGCCGCAAGAGCGGCGTCCTTCCTGGAATGATTCGCGCAACGTCCGTCGTGTTGCTGTCGATGCCGCCGCTGCTGACCTCGTTGTTCCTGCTCTTTATTGCCGCGCGCACCGGGTGGCTCCCGATTGGCGGCATGCATTCGGCAATCGTGCCGCCGGGCGGCGCGCTGGCCGATCTGCTGCGTCATCTTGTCGTGCCGGCTGCGGCGGTGGGATTGCCGCTGGCCGCGATGCTGGAACGTCTGCAGTCACAGGCGATGAGCGAAGTGATCGGCGAACCGTTCGTGCTCGCGACACTTTCCCGCGGCGTTCCGCGCTCGCGCATCGTCTGGCGCGGCGCGTTCAAGGCGGCCCTGCGGCCGGTAGCTGCGGTGTACGGACTCGTGATTGGCACGCTGCTGAGCGGATCGTTTGCCGTCGAAGTGATCACGACGTGGCCGGGCCTCGGCAACCTGATGCTGCAGGCGCTGCGGTCGCGTGACGTGTATCTGGTGGCCGGTTGCGCCGGCGCTGGTGCGCTGTTCCTCGCGTGTGGCACGCTGCTGTCGGACCTCGCGCTTGCGGTCGTGGATCCTCGCGCGAGCGAGACGCGGGCGGAGCGCGCATGAGCCGCACGCTGGGGCTGGTGCTCGTGACGTTCGCGTTGCTCGCCGCGGTTGCCGCGCCGGTTCTCGCGCCGCACGCCACGGACGCGCATTTCGGCGGCCTGCTGAATGCGCCGCCGACGGTGGTGCATTTCGCCGACGCGAGTGGCGGGTGGCATGCACCCTTCATCTACCGCTGGCGCCTGGTCAGTCAACTCGAACAGCGGTACGAAGAAGACCTGTCGACGCGCGTGCGGCTCGCCTGGTTCTCCGGCGGCCATGTCGTGCAATCGTCCGATGAGGGCGCGGCGCCGCTGTTGCTGCTCGGCGCCGACAGCTACGGCCGCGACGTGTTCACCCGGCTGCTGTTTGGTGCGCGCACGTCGCTCGGCCTCGCGGTGACGGCCGCGCTCGGTGCGCTGCTCATCGGCGCCACGCTCGGTGGCCTGGCCGGGTTCGCCGGCGGCGTGTTCGACGATGTGCTGATGCGCGCAGCGGATTTCGTGATGGTGCTGCCGGCGATCTACGTCGCGCTGGCGCTGCGCGCGGTGTTGCCGTTGGTCCTCACCGCGTCGGAAGTGTTCGGCTTGTTGGCGTCGATTTTTGCGATCGTCGGCGCGCCATTCGTGGCGCGTGGCGTCCGCGCGATCGTGCGCTCCGAGCGGCGGCTCGACTACGCGGTGGCTGCGGAGGCGCTGGGCGCGAGCGACGCGCGTCTGCTGTTCCGGCACCTGCTGCCGTCAGCGCGCGGGTTCATGGCCGTGCAGATGACGCTGCTCATCCCGGCGTTCATCGTCGCCGAAGCCACGTTGTCGTATGTCGGCCTCGGCTTTCCCGATCCGATCGCGAGCTGGGGGACGATGTTGCACGATGCGTCGAGCAATATCCGGGTGTTTGCTGATTTCCCCTGGCTGCTGAGTCCGGCGGCCGCGATGTTCCTCGTCGTGCTCGGCGTCAATCTGGTTCTGCAGAATCGCAGGTCTGAAGACGTGCGCCACATTGGCGTGCGCCACACACAACGGCTGTAGTGTGGCGCAGACCTTCAGGTCTGCGATGGCGTAAAATCACCCCATGAATCTCGCTGGCGTGTTTGCCCCGATTCCCACACCGTTCGACGATCGCGATCGCGTGGACACCGCGCGACTGAAGTCGGCGCTCGGCAAGTGGGTAAAGCGTTCCTGCAGCGGCTTCGTCGTCCTCGGATCGAACGGCGAAGCGGCGCTGATGGACGACTTCGAATGCGATCAGGCGATCGTCGCCGCGCGCGAAGCGGTCCCGCGCGACAAAGCGTTCATCGTCGGCACCGGCCGGGAGTCCACGCAGGCGGCGGTCAAGGCGACAAAACGCGCGGCGGAGCACGGCGCGGACGCGGTGCTCGTGCGCACGCCCGGCTTCTTCAAGAGCCAGATGACCAACGACGTCTTCGTTCGCCACTACACCGCGGTGGCCGACGCGTCGCCGGTGCCGGTGCTGCTCTACAACTTCACGGCGGTGACTGGCGTGAACCTGCAGCCGGCGGCGGTGGCGCGGCTCGCGACGCATCCCAACATCGTCGGCATGAAGGAATCGGGCGGCGACGTGGCGCAGGTGGCGGATCTCGTGTCGCTGACGCCTGATGATTTCATCGTGCTCGCCGGCGCGGCCGCCACGCTGTATCCGATGATGTGCGTCGGCGCGGTTGGCGGCATTCTCGCGCTCGCCAACGTATTGCCCGATCCCTGCGTCCAGCTTTACGAGCTGACGAAAGCCGGCCGTCATGCCGAGGCGATCGCGCTGCAGCGGCAGCTCGTGCCGGTGGCGAGGCTGCTCGGCGCCACGCACGGTGTGCCGGGCCTGAAAGCGGCGTTGAATCTTCTGGGCTACGACGTCGGCCTCCCGCGGCCGCCGCTGATGCCTCTACCCGAGTCCATCCTTCCGGCGCTGCGTGAAGCGCTGGCGCAATTCGAGGAAATCCCCGCATGAGCCTACTGCCCGACAACGATCGCGTTCTGCTCGGTCCCGGACCGAGCCTCACCGCGCCGCGCGTCATGCGCGCCATGGCGTCGCCGACGGTCAGCCATCTCGATCCGATCATGATGGCGCTGCTCGACGATGTGCGCGGGCGGCTTGGGCGGGTGTTTCGCGCGGCGGAAGGGTCGTTCGCGTTCGCGGTTTCCGGCACGGGGACGTCGGGGATGGAAACGACCGTCGCCAACCTGGTGAAGGACGGCACGCGCGCCACGGTGATCGTCAGCGGTTATTTCGGCGATCGCCTGGCGCAGATGTGCGAGCGGTACGGAGCGACGGTCACGCGGCTCGATGTCGAGTGGGGCCGGGCGTGCGATCCCGCCGCGCTGCGCACGCTGCTGAAAGCCACGCCGGCTGACGTCGTCGCCATGGTGCACGCGGAAACGTCCACTGGCGTCGTCAATCCGGTGAAGGAACTGGCCGCGATCGCGCGCGAGCACGGTGCGCTGACGATCGTCGACGCCGTCACCTCGCTCGGCGGCATGCCGCTCGACATCGGCGCGTGGGGCATCGACGCCGCGTATTCGTGCACGCAGAAGTGCCTCGGCGGACCCGCGGGCCTCGCGCCCGTCGTCTTCGGGCCGCGCGCGCTGGCGCAGCGCGTGAAGTGCCGCAGCTTCTACTTCGACCTCACGTTGCTCGAGGACTACTGGCTGCGACGCAAGTATCACCATACGATGTCGTCCACGCTGGTCTATGCGCTGTACGAGGCGCTGTCGATCGTCGAGGAAGAGGGGCTCGATGCGCGCTGGGCGCGCCACGAGCAGAATCATCTCGCGCTGCTCGCATCGATGGCCGGCATCGGTCTGACGGTGCTGCCGCGTGAAGGCGAGCGGCTGTGGACGCTGAACGCGATCCGCGTGCCCGAGGGCATCGATGAAGCCGCGGTGCGCAAGCATCTGCTCGACACGTTCAACATGGAGATCGGCGCCGGTCTCGGACCGCTGGCCGGCAAGATCTGGCGCGTCGGCCTGATGGGCGCCAGCTCGTCGCCGCGCTTGATCCTCCTGCTGCGCGGCGCGCTCGAAAGCGCGTTCGCGGTGCAGGGTAAGGCGCTCGGCTAAAGCCTTCGCGCTACAACGCTCCGGGTCGTAGCGCGAAAGCTTTAGCCGAGCGCGCCTGCTTATGATCAAAATCGCGCGCATGCTCCTGGCGATTCCGGCGGTCGGTTTCGCGGTGCTCGCCTACGCGTACCTCACCCTGCCCGACGTGCGGCCACTGAAGTCGTCCAACCCCACAACCACTGCATTCATGGACCTGCGCGAGCGCGAGGCGCGCGCGAAAGGACAAACGCCGCGGCGCGTGCAGCGGTGGGTGAGCGACGCGCGTATTTCGCCGGCGCTGAAGCGCGCGGTGCTCGTGGCGGAAGACGATGCGTTCTGGCGGCACGAGGGGATCGATTTCGAACAACTGCAGGAGTCGATCGAAACGGATCTGTCGCGCGGGCGGTTCGTGCGCGGCGGCAGCACGATCACGCAGCAGCTGGCAAAAAATCTGTATCTGTCGCCGTCGAAGAATCCGCTGCGGAAGCTGCGCGAGCTGATCATTGCGCGGCGCCTCGAGGCCGAGCTGAAGAAGACGCGTATTCTCGAGCTCTACCTCAACGTGATCGAATGGGGCGATGGCGTCTACGGTGTGGAGAGCGCCGCGCGCGTGTATTTTCAGAAGTCCGCGGCTGAGCTTGTTCCGTCGGAGGCCGCGTTGCTTGCCGGCGCCATCGTGAACCCGCGGCTGCTGAATCCGGCGCGACCGACGAAGAGACTCATCCGTCGTCAGCAGCTGATTTTGCGGCGGATGGGCGTGTTATAGTCGCGACGTTTCGACGAGAGTCACGCGGCTCATTGTGAATTACACCGATCGCCTGGCCGAGCTGATGCGGGACATCGTGTCTCGCGTCCCTGCGCTCTCGTTCATCGACATGAACGACGTGCTGGTGTTCGCGCGCGCCGGCCGATCGAATGCCGAGGGCGCGTTCGCCACCTGCCACTGCCTCAGTCTTCCCGCGAGTGAACCTGGCTACTACTTCTGGCGCGACCGATCGACGCACACGCTGACGCGGCGCTCGGAGTGGTTCGTCACGAAATCGCCCGAGGTGACGATTGGCTCGCGCCCGATCAAGTACATGATCTCGTTCGCGCTGCCGCGGTTCTGCGATCAGTCGCTGACTCGCTCGCGGAAGGAGAAGTGGTATCCGGGCGCGGATCCCTGGGTCGCGAAGCTCGACACCGTGGTCCACGAGCTGTATCACATCGATCCGGAACTCGCGGGCATCCGGCGGATCAAGAACGAGGCCGGCGCCTACCTGGTGAATTGCCACGGCCGCCAGTTCCTCCAGACGGTCGCCGGGATGGTGCACACGTATCTGGAGAGCCGGCCGTCGCGCGATGTCTACGATTTCCTGCGCCACGACTTTGACGGCCTGCACGCACGTCACGGCGGCATCTCGGGCACGAGCTTCCGGAGGTTCCCGTCGTTTCCGCAGCGCTACATCGAGCGTCTGGCGGAGCAGCCGCGCAGCGACGCGGACGCGCCGGGTGTGAAGGTCGAGCCGCTGGATATGGCGTCACCCGTCACGTGTTACACGGAAGCCGATCTCTACGTGCGCGACTACACGAACCGCGTGCCCCGCGGGCTGGTTCGAAAAGGACGGTTCCGTGGTGTGGCGTCAGTCGAGGCGGCGCGCGCCGAGGTAGCGGGGTGACCAGTAGCTCGAGCTGAGATGCTCGACGCGCACGACCCCGGTGGAACTGGGCGCGTGCACGAACTCGTCACCGCCGATTGCGATCGCCACGTGAGAGGGCCCGGGCTCGGTGGTCGCAAAGAAGAGGATGTCGCCGGGCGCCAGATCCCGGGTCTGCCTGATCGATTTCCCCGTCCGAAACTGCTCACGGACTTCGCGCGGGAGCGCGAGGCCATACTGGGCGAAGACGTACTGCGTGAACCCGCTGCAGTCGAAGCCGTTCGGGTCGGTGCCGCCGTTGCGGTACGGCGCGCCCCGCAGCGACAGCGCCGTTCCAGCCAGCGCGTAGCCGTCGATGCCGGAGCGGGTCCGCGAACCACCGGCGCCCGGCAGGGCGGATGGCGCGGGTTGGCCGGGTGCGGACGGTGCAGCCGCCGGAGGCGCGGACGATCCGGCCGGCATCGGAAACGGTTTCGGCACCGCGCCGGTCGAGGCGCACGCGCCGGCGCACGCCGCCATGGCCAGCAGCCCTGCCGCGAGCCAGTTCGAACCAGGAGACCTGCCAATCACAGTCCTGCCTATCGGCGCCGCGCGGCTTGCACGATAGGGCCTACATTGACACTCCGTACGGCGTCGGGCAAAATTCATTCACATTGGAACAGACGCTTCTCCTGAACGCGTCGTATGAGCCTCTCAAGATCGTCAACTGGCAGAAAGCGGTCACGCTTTGGTGTCAGGGGAAGGTCGAGGTTATCTCTGTCTACGACCGCGAGATCCGCGCGGTCTCCATCAGCTTCAAGCTGCCGTCGGTCATCCGGCTGCTGCGCTACATCAAGATCAAGCGCCGGTTCGACTACGTGCCGTTTTCGCGCGCGAACATCTACGCCCGCGACGATCACCAGTGTCAGTACTGCGGCGACGGGTTTCCGACCAGCGAGCTGACGTTCGATCACGTCGTGCCGGTCGCCCACGGCGGCCGCAAGGACTGGGAGAACATCGTCAGCTGCTGCGTGGCGTGCAACCGGAAGAAGGGCGGGCGGACGCCGGCCGAAGCCCGCATGCACCTGCTGAAGCTGCCCAGACGTCCGCAGTCGGCGCCCGCCATTCGCATCACCATCGGGCTCAGAAATGCGCCGGAGAGCTGGCGGGACTACTTGTACTGGAACGCCGAGCTCGACGACACTTAGCAACTCTCACCTCTCAACTGAGACCTTCATGCCTTCTGTCCATATCACCGCCATTCATCCGCCGTGCGCGATTGAAGGCGGCCACTTCTCCATCGACGGCACAGGATTTCCAGTCGACGGCCCGCTGCTGCCCGAAGTGCGCGTCGGCGACATGGTCGCGCGCCTTGTCTACGCGTCTTCGACTCAGCTGTCGGCCATCGTGCCGGCGGGACTCGACGGCGGACGAACGCCCGTGCGCGTCGCGGGAGCGGATGGAGACGCTGTGTTCATCGAGATCGCCGCGCCGTTCGCCGCCGGACTGCATCAGGTCGACAATCCGATCTTCGATCGCGACAGCAACCTCTTTGTGACCTACAGCGGGACGCGCGGTCAGCAGGTGCCCGTCTCGATTTTCCGCGTGCGGCCGACCGGCACGCGCGAGCCCTTCTCCTCGAGCATCGTCAACCCGACATCAATCGCGATCGATCCACAGAACCGGCTCTACGTGTCCAGCCGGTTTGAAGGCACGGTCTACCGCGTGGCGCCCGACGGCGAGGCCGAGCCGTTTGCGCACGATCTCGGCGTGGCGTGCGGGCTCGCCTTTGGCGACGGGGGCACGCTGTTTGTCGGGGATCGATCCGGCACGATTTTCGCCGTCGATCCCGCCGGACACGCAACGACGTTTGCGACGCTGCCTTCGAGCGTGGCGGCGTTTCACCTGGCGTTGGGACCCGACCGTGCGCTGTACGTCACCGGACCGACGCTGTCGTCGTACGACGTTCTGTATCGCATCGCGCCGGACGGCACGGTGACGACGCGCTATGCGGGGTTCGGGCGGCCGCAGGGACTGGCATTCGATCCGACCGGCACGCTCTACGTCGTCGAGGCGCTCGCGGGCGCGAGCGGTCTGTATCGCATGCCGGCTGAGGGCGCGCCGGAACTCGTGCTCTCGGGGCCGGGCCTGGTCGGCGTCGCGTTCGACGCCAGCGGCGTGCTCGTGGTGTCGTCGAACGAGACCGCCTACCGCCTCGATCGTTCGTAATACAATCCCCCTTCATGTCCCAACTCTTTCAGCGCAAGCCGATCGCGGCTCTGGTCGAGGACACGCAAGGCGAGAACAGCCTGAAGCGGACGCTCGGCGCCGGCGATCTGATCATGCTGGCGATCGGCGCGGTGATCGGCGCCGGCATCTTCGGTGCGATCGGCACGGCGGCGGCCGGACAGCTGGGTCCCAACGGTGAAGTGATTCGCCAGGGTGCGGGACCGGCGCTGGTGTTTTCGTTCCTGCTGCTTGGCGGCGCCTGCGCGCTGGCGGGGCTGTGTTACGCGGAACTGGCCGCGATGATTCCGCAGGCGGGGAGCGCGTATGCGTACTCGTACGCGACACTCGGCGAACTGGTCGCGTGGATCATCGGCTGGGACCTGATTCTCGAATACGCCGTTGGCAACGTCGCGGTGGCGATCTCGTGGGGCGACTACTTCAATACCCTGTTGCGCAACTTTGGCGTGGCGCTGCCGGTGTGGATGACGACCGGCTACCGCACGGCGCTGCTCAGTTCCGATCCGCAGATTCACGGCATGCTGGCCTCCGCGCCGCACGTCGCCGGCATCCCGATCCTGATTCACCTGCCGGCGTTTTCGATCGTGATGCTGATCACCTGGCTGCTGTTGCGCGGGGCGCGTGAGAGTGCGACCGCCAACAACATCATGGTGATCATCAAGCTGATGGCGCTGGCGCTGTTTGTCGGTGTGGGCGCCACGCACCTCAGCAAGGCGAACTACACACCGTTTGCGCCGAACGGATTCCGCGGCATTCACCAGGGCGCCGCGATCGTGTTCTTCGCCTACATCGGCCTCGACGCGATCTCGACCGCCGCGGAAGAGACCAAGGATCCGCAGCGCAACCTGCCGATCGGCATCCTCGGCGGCCTGGCCATCTGCACGCTGATCTACGTCATCGTCGGCTTCGTGCTGACCGGCATGGTGCCGTACAAGGAGCTCGCGGTGGCCGACCCGCTGGCGCGCGCGCTCGAACTCTCGGGGTTCAAGACGGTCAGCTGGATCGTCGCGCTCGGCGCGGTGGTGTCGATGTCGGCCGTGCTGCTGGTGTTCCAGTACGGCCAACCGCGCATCTTCTTCGCGATGGGACGCGACGGCCTGCTGCCGAAATGGGCGGCGCACCTGAACCCGATCACGAGAGTCCCCTCGACGACGACGATCATCACGGGCGTGTTCGTCGCGCTGTGGGCGCTGATCGGCGACGCGGGGGAGACCTACGACCTGACGAACATCGGCACGCTGTTCGCCTTCATCCTCGTCAGCATCGGCGTGCTGGTGCTGCGCTACAAAGAGCCCGAGCGTCATAGTCCGTTCCGCGTGCCGTTCGTGTGGCCGGTGTGCGTCCTCTCGGCCGCCGGTTGCCTCTTCATCATGTACGGCCTGCCGGGCGTCGCCTGGTTGCGGTTCG
>JANYHS010000283.1 GCA_025358945.1 Acidobacteriota bacterium | reverse complement strand
TGACCGGACGCGAGGACGCGCAGGGTGCGTCGTTGCAGCGCCGCCCGTTCGATCGGATCGGCAGAGGCGCGGCGCACCACGGCAATCGCCGCGGGTGCCGCGTACGAAAGGCCGCCGTCGCCGGCGAGCTGTTTGTCCGAGTGATCTTTTTCGCCCATCGTCCTCTAGCCCTGAGCCCCCTGCCCTAAGCCCTCGTCGAGACTCACCGTGCCGTCCATCCGCCGTCGATCACCAGCATCGCGCCGGTCATGTACGCCGACGCGCCTGATGCCAGAAACACGATCGCTCCGTTGTAGTCATCGTCTGCGGCCATGCGGCCCAGTGGCGTGCGCTTCTCGTACTCGGCAATGAATTGCGGTGCGTGGCCGGGCTCGCGCACGCCGCCAGGCACCAGCGTGTTGACCCGGACGCCGAGTGGCGCGCAGTACTCCGCGAGCCACCGCGTCAAGTTGAGTACGCCGGATTTCGCGACGCTGTAGCCGACCGGCTTGTAGTATTCACTGCCGTCGCGACGGCGGTAGTCGTAGATCGACTGGTCGGGCGTGACGACGCCGTAGGTCGACGAGACATTGATGATGCTGCCTTCGGTCAGCGTGCTGTCGCGAAAGCGCGCGACGAAGGACTGCGAGACCACGAACGCGCTCTTCAGATGCGATTCGATCATCGCATCCCACGCGGACTCGGGATACTGCTCGAAGCGTCCGGTCTCGAGCGCGGCGTCGGCTGGGGACGATCCGAGGCCGGCGTTGTTGATCAGAATCGACGGCGTTCCAACGTGCGCAGTCACAGCGGCAAGCGCGGCATCCACGGCCACGCGGCTGGTGACGTCCACGACATGCGTCGACACGGGCGCGCCCGCGTCGAGAAGCTCGCGCACGATCGCGTTTGGCTGCGCCACGATGTCCAACAGCGCCACGGACGCACCAGCCGCAGTCAAGGCGCGGGCGTATTGGGCGCCAAGACGCCCCATCCCGCCGGTGACGATGGCGACCTGGCCGTCGAGTCGAAACGGGTCTTTTCTTGTCAGGGAAGGCATTGCGGACGAGCTACCGCCCCGTCGGTTACAGGAATGGCTACAGAAGCCCGTAAGCCGATGTCGGTACGAGGGATTCAGGCGAGTCGTTCAGAATATGAACATCGAGCCGTTCAGAATGTGAACGACACAATTGTGCCCGCCGCCGGTACCCTCTGTCAAGCCAACCGGGACAGCATCCGCTCGGCTTCCGCCCAGTCAGCCGGGTCGTCAATGTTGTGCCCGTACGGCGGCACCATACGGTACGCCGCAACACGGTCGCCGTACAAGCTCGGATTCGCGGCGTGCAGCAACGCAGCCTTGAACAGGTAGATCGCACCGTTGAACACCCAGGCCTCCGGCATACCCTGCCGGCGCACGGGACGCTCGCGCACCGCTCGATCGCCGACATATAACCGCGCCCATCCATCCTCGTCCACGGTCAACGCCCGCAGCGGGTGGTGGTGCGCCGGCATCGGATCGACGCTGACCACCGAGTCCGCGCCGGATGACCGCGCAAGTTCGACCGCTTCGGCGATGTGATGCGGCTGGCGCAGGGGCGACGTGGGCATCAGGATCATCACCCACTCCGGTTCGTAGCGCGCATGCTCGCGCATCCACGCGACGGCGTGCTGCATGACCGGAAGATGCGGCGTGTCGTCCGCACACAGCGCGGCCGGGCGCATGAACGGAACCTCGCAACCGAGGTCTCCCGCAATCCGCGCGGCCTCCTCATCGTCGGTGGACAGAATCAGGCGATCGAAGACCCCGGAGGCACGCGCGGCATCAATCGTGTAGGCGATGAGCGGCTTCCCTGCGAGCGCTCTGGTGTTCTTGCCGGGGATGCCCTTGGATCCGGCACGGGCGGTGACGACGCCGAGAACGGTCGGCTGCATGCTACAGGCGGAAAATCGTGGCTCCCTGGCGATCCTTGAGGGCGTTGCGTGTGTCGACGATGAGCGTACCGCTCGTGATCAGCGCGTCGTAGTTGAAATCGCTGTGGTCAGTGCAGATGACCGCGCAGTCGGGCGAGGTGGCGACCGCCGCGGACAGGTCGACCGACGTCAGCGAGTGACCACCGTGGTTGAGCACCGGCACCCACGGATCGGAGTAGGTAATCTGCGCGCCACGCCTGGCCAGCACCTCGAGGATGTCGAGCGCCGGCGACTCGCGCATGTCGTTGACGTCGCTCTTGTACGCGACACCGATCAGGTGGATGCGCGACCCGTTGATCGACTTGCGCGCCGTATTCAGCGCCTCGGCCACCCGCTCCACGACGTACTCCGGCATCGACGAGTTGATCTGGCCCGCGAGCTCGATGAAGCGGCACTCGAAGCCGTTCTGACGCGCCTTCCACGACAGGTAGAACGGATCGATTGGGATGCAGTGGCCGCCCAGGCCTGGTCCTGGATAGAACGGCATGAACCCGAACGGCTTCGTCTTCGCCGCGTCGATCACTTCCCACACGTCGATGTCCATCTTGTGGCACATCAGTGCGAGCTCGTTGACCAGACCGATGTTCACCGCGCGGAACGTGTTCTCGAGCAGCTTCACCATCTCGGCGACCCGGGTCGAGCTGACCGGCACGACGTTCTGCACCGTCGCGCGATACATCGCCGACGCCACCTCGGTGCTGTTTGGCCCCATGCCACCGACGATCTTCGGGATGTTCTTGGTGTTGAACGTCTGGTTGCCCGGATCGACGCGTTCGGGCGAAAACGCGAGGAAAAAATCCTCGTCGGCCTTCAGGCCTGTCTTCTCGAGCATCGGCTGGACCACTTCATCGGTCGTCCCCGGGTAGGTCGTCGATTCGAGAATCACGAGCTGGCCCGCGCGTAATGTCGCGGCAACGGCCTCGACCGCCAGCACGACGTACGACAGATCGGGATCCTTCGTCTTGCGCAGCGGTGTCGGGACGCAGATGTCGATCGCGTCCATCGTGCCGAGCTGTGTCATGTCGGTCGTCGCGTGCAACTTGCCGCTCTTCACGCAGGCGGCGAGATCCGCTTCGGGCACGTCGGGGATGTAGCTCTTGCCGGCGGCGATCTGTGAGGTCTTGCGTTCATCGACGTCGAAACCGGTGACATCGAACCCAGCGTGAGCGAGTTCGACGGCCAGCGGCAGGCCGACGTAGCCGAGGCCGATGACGCCCACTCGGGCCTTCCTCGAACTGATGCGTTCCAACAGGGCGTTCTTGGTCGTTTGGGTCATGGATTCCAGAGCTTGGGCGTTACTGCCTACAGGGTGGCGGCGCGTTCGGCGACTCGCTGGCCCGCGGCCACGCGTTCGAGATCGGCATCGACCATCATTTTCACGAGGCCGGTGAATTCGACCGACGGCGTCCAGCCGAGTTGCGCCCTGGCCTTCGAGCTGTCGCCGATGAGATGCTCCACTTCGGCTGGTCGAATCAGTTTCGGATCGAGCGCCACATGTTTCCGCCAGTCGAGCCCGGCGTGGCCGAACG
>JANYHS010000272.1 GCA_025358945.1 Acidobacteriota bacterium | reverse complement strand
GTCGGACAGCAGGCGGTGACGCGAACGCTGAAGAACGCGCTCGCGAGCGGGCGGCTCGCGCAGGCGTTCGTGTTCGCCGGCCCGCGCGGCGTCGGCAAGACGACGACGGCACGAATCCTTGCGCGGGCGTTTAACTGCATCAAGGGACCGACGGCGGATCCGTGCGGCGAATGCGAGGCCTGCATCGAGATTGCCGAAGGACGCGACATGGACGTCCTGGAAATCGACGCCGCGACCCATACCGGTATCGACAACGTCCGAGAGGTGATCATCGCGGGCCTTGGCATCATGCCCGTGCGCGATCGAAAGAAGATCTTCATCATCGACGAAGTCCACCAGCTGTCGAACTCCTCGTTCAACTCGCTGTTGAAGTCGATCGAGGAGCCGCCGCCGCACGTCGTCTTTATGATGGCGACGACCGAGCTCGACAAGATTCCCGAGACGGTGTTGTCGCGGTCGCAGGTCTACGAGTTCCGCACCATCAGCACGAAAGTGATTGCCACGCAGCTTCGCCAGATCATGGACGCCGAGGGCATCACGGTCGGCGAGGATTCACTGCAGCTGATCGCGCGCGACGCCGACGGCAGCATGCGCGACGCGCAGAGCAAACTGGATCAGGTGATCGCGTTCACCGGCAAGACGATCGCCACCGAGGATGTGTCGACGGTGCTCGGCCTGGTGGGACGCGACCTGCTGCTGGACACGATGCAGGCGGTGGCCGACGAGGATGCGCCGGCGTCGTTTGCGCTCGCCGCGCGCGCGGTCGAGATGGGCTACGACCTGCGCGCCGTCTGCCGCGAGTTATCGCGCATGGTGCGCGACGTGCTGGTGCTGGCGGTCGACCCGTCGCGGATCGACGATCCCGAGATCGCCGGCGAGAGCGAACGCGATCGGCTGAAGGCCATCGCCGCACGATTTTCGCGGGAGGATCTGCTGCGCGCGTTCGATTTGCTGACGCGGGCGGAGCAGGAGATCAAGAGCGCGGCCCAGCCTCGGTATCACCTCGAGATGGCGCTACTGCGGTGGATCCACCTGCGGAAGCTGGTGTCGATTGAGGATCTGATCGCGGGAGCCGGCGGCGGATCCACGGGACCGGCGCCGCGCACCCCTGCGCCGGCCCCACGAGTTGCGGCGCCAGTGCGAACGGCGGCGCCCGCATCGGTCGGGCGGCCCGCTCCGTCTGCGGCGCCGTCGGCCGCCGCCAAAGCGCCACCGGTGGGAGCGCTGGCCGCAGCTGCCGCGCGCGCGGCGGCCACCGTCGGCTCACCAACACCCGTCGCGCCAGCACCGGCTGCCGCATCCGCATCCGCATCCGCATCTGCTGCTGCGCCCGCGTCCGGCAACTTCAAGGACGTGCTGCTTGCGGAGATCCGCAAGGCGAAGGCGGTGTTCTACAACATGGTGGTCGCGCAGGCGCAGAAGATCGAGATCACAGACGACCGCGTCACCTTCAGCTTCACGCCGGGACAGCGCGCGCTGAAGGATCAGTTCGAACAGCAGAAAGCGTGGCTCGAGGCGCTCGCCCAGCCGATCGCCGGACGCCGGATGACGTTTGCCTCAGCGCAAGTTGCGGCAGGCGTGGCCGCGGCGGCCGACGCCGCCGACGCGAGTGGCGCCAAGGCGCCGGAGAAGCAGTCGGCCGAGAAAAAATCCGCGCTGCGCGAGCAGGCGCTCGCCGACGCCGGTGTGCAGACGATGCTGGAAGTGTTTCCCGCGGAAATCCGCGACGTCGAGGAAATGTGAACATCCAGGACATGATGAAGCAGGCGCAGCAGATGCAGGAGCGCCTGCAGAAGGAAATGGCGTCGGTCCGTGTGGAAGGCAACGCCGGCGGTGGCATGGTCACGGTGATTGTCAACGGCGCCAAGCAGGTGCAGTCGATCACCATCGATCCCGAGGTCGTCTCGAAAGACGACGTCGGCATGCTGCAGGATCTGATCGTCGCGGCGATCAACGACGCGCAGCGCAAGGCAGACGAGGAGATGGCGCAGAAGATGGGCGGGATGCTTCCTCCGGGCATGAAGCTGCCGGGAATGTAACGTGGCGCTGCCCGATCCCCTCACCCGTCTCATCGAAGAACTCGTGCGCCTGCCCGGCATCGGGCCTAAGGGCGCGCAGCGTCTGGCGTTTCACCTGCTGAAGACCCCGCGCGAGTACACCGACCGCCTGATCGAGGCGCTGCGCGATGTCAAAGAGCGTGTCACCTACTGCTCGGTGTGCAACAACATCACCGATGTGGACCCGTGCGCGTTCTGCAACAGCGACGCCCGCGACGCGCACATCATCTGCGTCGTCGAAGAGCCGCAGATGGTGTCGTCGATCGAGAAGACGCGCGAGTTCAAGGGCCTGTATCACGTGCTGATGGGCGCGCTGTCGCCGCTGCAGGGCATCGGCCCGGACGAGCTGAAGATCAAGGGTCTGCTGGCGCGGATTAACGCCGGCGTCAACGAAGTGATCCTGGCGACCAACCCGAACGTCGAAGGCGAGGCGACGGCGATTTACCTGGCGCGGCTGCTGAAGCCGCTCGGCGTGAAGGTGACCCGCATCGCGATGGGCGTGCCAGTCGGCAGCGACCTCGAGTACGCCGACGAGGTGACGATGCATAAATCGCTCGAAGGCCGGCGCGAGGTCTAGACCCGACGTGATGCTCCCGCATTCCTACGAACTGCCCGCCGCGATCCTGCTCGTCCTGGGCGGCGCGCTCTCCTGTTTCGCCGGCTACCGCTTGTTCAAGATCGTGCTCGGGATCTACGGCTTCGTGATCGGCGCGATGCTGGCCAGCTCGATGATGGGCATCACCAACACGACGGGGATGATCGTGGCGGCGCTCGTCGGCGGCGTCGCCGGCGCGCTCCTGCTGATGTTTGCGTATTTCATCGGCATCGCGCTGGCCGGCGCGGGGCTCGGCGCGTTCATCGCGCATGTGGCGTGGGACAACATCGGCCACGGCGATCCGCCGGCGGTGGCGGTGATTGTGTTGTCCATTCTCGGATCGATCGCCGCGATCTTCCTGCAGCGCTACGTGATCATTGTCGCGACGTCGTTTGCCGGGGCGTGGACGGTGATCGTCGGCGGACTGGCGGCCTCCGGCGACACGACCGCGGCCCGCGCGGCCTCGACCGGCGACGTCTGGATTCTCTACCCGACGACGCCCGCGCCGGGTCAGAAGTGGCTGCCGGTCGCATGGATTGTCCTGGGGTTGATCGGCACCGGTGTGCAGTTGGGCATTACTGGACGCAAGAGAAAGTAAGAAGTTAGCACTTAGACGTTAGAACTGAAATCTGAAATTCAATTTGAAATCCGAACTCTTAAATCTGAATTTCCTGAGGAGCGAACATGGCTAGTTTTGAGCGACACGTTGATGTGGAGTGGGCCGGATCGGTGATGGAAGGCAGCGGCGTGGCGACGGCGGGGACTGGCGCGTTCACGCTGCCGGTGACGTTTCCCTCGCGCATCGGCGAGCCGGCGGGGAAGACGAGCCCCGAGGAGTTGATGGCGGCGGCGCACGCGGCGTGCTTCGCGATGGCGCTCAACGGCGCGCTCGGCCGCAAGCCGGCGACCGCGGACAAGACGGTGATTCGTGCGACCGTTCACGCCGACAAGGGCGACACGGGCATCAAGATCGTTTCGTCGAAGCTCGAAGTGACGGCGTACGGACTGAAGGGCCTCGACGCGGCCGGCTTCGACGCGCTGGCGAAGGAAGCCGAAGGCAAGTGCCCGGTGTCGAACGCCTACCGCGGCACGATGCAGATCACGGTCGAAACGAAGGTCGTCTAGCAACCACAGGGGCTGTCCTAGAAACTGAGGGACAGCCCCACTTCGACACGGCGCGCCGGGCCAGCGGCCGTGGCCTGGCCAAAAAATTTCGAGAGCTGGTTGCCGACAAACGGGTTGTCGTTCACGTAGTTGAACGGGTTCGACAACTGCGCGTACACGTCCATCCGGCGGCGCGCGCTGCCGCCGGCCTCCCCGGAGTCCTGCCGAATATCGCCGCCGGCCCCCGGTGGCGGACCGCCCGGCCTGCCCGGTACACCAGCGGGCGCGCCGCCAAGCGTCACCGACTTGGTGAAACGCATGGTGCCGTTGAACTGTGCCGCGCCACGCGCGCTGTTACGCCCGATTCCCGCCGGGCGATCGTTGAACACCGTGTCGCCGTTGTCGTCCCGTCCGGTGGTGATGGTGTAGGGCGTCGCCGACCAAGCCTGCAGGTTGATCCCGGCGCGAATGCCGAAGAACAGCGGCGCGTTGAAACTCAAGACGAGCCGGTGTCGCACATCCTGCGCCGACGGACCCCAGTCCGCATCGGGATCGAGGCTGTTGGACGGCAGGCTCGTCGCATTGTCCGCATAGTTGCGCACGCTCTGGAGCTGATACGAGACATTGGACGTGATCCGCTGCTTCGGCGCGCGCAGATTCAGGTTCACGGTCAGCCGATCGCTGGCGCGCCGGCCGGTTGACTGAATCTCCGTCACGTTGCCGACCAGCGGATCGGGTCGCACGCCGTTGCCTGGTGCATTGACATTGATCGACCGCAGCGCATCGGACGCGCGCGTCCACATGTAGTCGGCCTTGAGCCCCATCCACGGGGTGAGCGGCCGCTCGAAGCCCGCCGACGCCTGCTGGACCAGCGGCTGGGTGAGCGACGCCGATCGGATCACGCTCGGCGGTAGCGAGATGCCGCCTCCCTCGACCCCCGGGAACCCGGGATTGGTGACCACCAGGTCCACCTGATGCGTGCCGTCCACGCGAAGCGTCTGCTCGTACAGGTTCGAGTCGTACCAGTCGTAGAACAACCCATAGCCGCCACGCACGACTGTCGTCTTGTCGACGTTCCACGTAAACGCGGCGCGCGGCGCCACGTTCCACTTGTCGTTCACCTGGGTTTGCGCTTCCTGGCGGACGCCGAGACCGACCGAGAAGCTCTTGGTCAGGCGGATATCGTCCTGCAGATACCAGCCCGCTTTCAGCATCGAGTACGCGACCGTCGGATCGCCGATGCGGCGCGTGTAGGTAGACGGCTTGCCGGCGTTGTAGTCGGCGAGGCTCGAGAATATATAGGCGCCGTTGCTGTTCGAGCGGTTCGTGCTGTCCCACCAGCCGCTCTCGAGCGCCACGCCGCCGCGCAAGGTGTGCCGCCGGCCCAGAGCGAAGTCGAAATCCTGCTCGACCTGGAATTGCCTGGTCACGCGCGTACCCGACTGTCCCGCGCCGCCGCTCGTGAAGGCGTCGAGTACGCGGATGGCGGGGAGCGCTGAGGCTGAAGTCGTGTCGTTGTGTTGATTCGACCACTCGATCTTCAGCTCGCTGAAGACCTTGCCGACGAGGCGCGTGTTGAGCACCCGCAGCGTGTCGGCGCCGCTCTCGATACCAAACGCGCGCGATGGCAGGTCGAAATCGCCGACGCCGAGGTTGTCGCGCGAATTGCTCCGCCGCGCGTATTCGGCGCGCAGCTGATTGTTCTCGCTGATCTGATGGACGATGCGGACGCTGGTGCTGAGGCCGTCTGTCGGCTGGCGCACCTGGCCGAACACATCGCCTGTCGGCGAGGCGGCGACGATGGTTTTGGAGGTGTAGGAGGCGTTGCCGTCGACCGCAATCGACAGGCTGGTTCGGCCCTTCACGATCGGCCCCTGAAAGTTGATCGCGTAGCGATTCAAGCGCTCGTCGCCTTTCTCCGTCGCGAACGCGTTTTTCGAGTTCAGTGCACCGGGGCCGAACCCCGTGTTGAACTGGCCGCGGAACCCGGCCGTGCCCGGCCTCGTGATCACTTCCACGCGCACCATGCCCGCGTCGTGATACTCGGCCGAGTATGAATTGGAATGAAATCGGATCTGCTGAATCTGCGCCTTCGGCGGCAGCCGTCCGCCGCGAAAGCCGTCCACGTAGATCTGCGCGCCCGGTCCGGCGAGTTCCGCGAGCTGATCGGCCATCTCGTCCGGGTCGTCGGACAGTGCGTCGATTTCGTCAGCGGTGAGCGTTTGCGTGAACCCGTTGTCGCGACGCTGCGCCGGGCTCTCGCCCTGCACGTTGATCGTCTGCTCCACGCCCGCAATCGCGAGGCGCATGGTCGTCTGATTCTCGCCGCGCTTCACGACCAGCGGCATCCGCACCGTACTGAAGCCCTCGGCAGTGGCCCGCGCCTGATAGGTGCCCGGTGCGAGGCCGTCGAACACGGCGACGCCGCTCACGTTAACCGCGACGGTTCGCTCGATGCCGGCGGGATCGACCAGCGTCACCTGCGCGCTGACGAGGCGTCCGCCGGTCGGGTCGAGCACGGTGATCCGCACCGTCCCGCCCGGCGCCGCCGTTTGCGCAACGGTGTCGACAGCGCTGGTTCCCACCAGCGCAATCATCGTGATGAACAGCAGCCAGGCGCGGATGAGCGATTGGTTCATTTGGTCGGTTTCTGAAACGCGTTGGCTTTCACCTTCGGGTTGATCTTGAAGGCGTCGATGGTCCAGGCTTCGCTGGCCTGCCCGTTGACGGAGGTGTCGATCTGGTGCGGCATCATCACGCCATCTACCTTCTTGTAGGCGGACAGATGGAGTGCCACGGTGGTCGTCTTGGGCGATCCCTGCGCCGGCATCGCCTGCGCTCGTACCTCTTGATACTGGACCATCAGCGGCAGGTGACTCGCAGGGTCGATGAAGTAGCGCACCGCGCGGCCCGCCTCGTCTGTGGTCTCCAGCACATCGGCCGGACCGTCCGGCGACTCCGCGCGGCCGGCGTCGGTGAACGGCTGGTTGCTGTCGGCCAGGAACGCGATCGTCCAGCGCTGCAGGTCCATCTTCATCCGGCGGATGCGCGCCGCGTTCATCTGCTCTTCGGTCAGCACGCCGCCCGGTCCGGCGGCCTCGGCCGAGCCGCGTCCCTGGAACCCGTCCGCATGGTTGTGGTCCGGGCCGGCGAACGCGCCCGCGAAACCGCCGCCACCGTGGTCGTGATCGCCTCCACCTCCGCCTCCACCACCGACGCGCGCGGCGTTGACCGTCTCGTCCCACGCCTGTGCGCCATCGAAGGTCGAGATATGTTCGGACGAGGAACCGAACATCTTGGACTCTTCGGAGCGACGCAGCTTATCGGGCCGGACCAGGAGCAGGGCGATGGTGCCCTCGACCGAGCGCGAGCCCATCGCGCGCCGGAACGACCCTTCGGCGCTCATCGACTTGACCGCCGCCAGTTTCTGTTCTCCACCGAGCGTCGTCCGGACCTGCGTCAGCACGGCGGCCACGCGATCCTGCGCCAGGAGGGGCGCGACTGACATCCGATCGACAGGGACCAGCATCACCAACGCGACCGTCGCCGCCACAGCCAGAATTGTTTTCATCAGCATCCTCATGAACGATTAAACGACAGCACGCCGGACAAGTGTTTAGCACGGTGCAAAAAATTGTAATGATTGTAAAGACTTTGCCCCGCCAGGATCCGGCGCCCGCGCGAATGCTACGATGCCGCGGTGGCCCTCAAGAAATTCCGGCCGAGCGCGACGACCGTGCTCGCGGCGGCTGTGCTGGCGCTGCTGCCGGTGCTGGCCACGGCCCAGTACCGATGGCTCGGTCAAATCAGCGAGAACGAACGCGGCCGGCTCCAGCGCGCGCTGACCAACGCGATGAGCGGCGTCGCCCGCGATCTCGACACCGAGGTCGCCGGGGTGGTGGGTCAACTGGACGTCAAGGGTCTCGTGTCGGGCGCCGCTCCGCGCACCGCTGCGCCCGCGTCTCAGGCGGTCAGCGAAGTCCTCTATCTCCAACGGCCCGCCGCGCATGACGCCAGTCTCCCGCTGACCCGATGTGATGTACGCGCATGGTCATGTTCGGCGGCCGAGTGGCCGGCGGAATTCACCGGCATAAGTCAGGAGATCGCGCAAGCAGTGCGCACCGGGTCGTCGCACGACGTCGAGAGGCTCTCCCGAATCGTTCGCACCGCGAAGGGCGGTCATCCGGTCATCGTGCTCCCTCTGAGCGAGGGAAGCGGCTACCACGATCGCCGGAGAGAGGACGCCGATGATCGTGAGGCACACGATCATGGCAACGGCAACGGTGTGTCGGGTGTGGCGCTGGTGCTCCTCGACGATCAGTGGCTGCGCAACGAACTGGCGCCGCGCATCGTGGAGCGCTATTTCGGACCGTCGGCGGATTCCGATTTTCGCGTGGCGATCGTCAATCGTCACACGCCTGGCGACGTTGTCTACGTCGATCGGAATGCATCGGTGGACGACATCGTCTCGAGTCCTGAAGGGCGGCAGGAACTTTTCGCGCTGCGCGCCGGCATCGGCCGCGACCGGTGGTCGCGCAAAGAGGGTGAGGGCGACGAGTGGGTGATGGTCGCGCGGCATCGCAGCGGTTCGCTGCAGCAAGCGGTAGACGCTGTCCGGCGGCGGAATCTGCTGATCAGCTCGGGCATCCTCTCGTTGATGGGCATTGCCGTGGGCCTGATCGCGGTGACCACGCGCCGCGCACGCCGCCTGGCAGAACAGCAGATTGAATTCGTCGC
>JANYHS010000223.1 GCA_025358945.1 Acidobacteriota bacterium | reverse complement strand
TCGGTCGCGCGCTGACGTCCCTGCAGGAATCGGTTGTCGTTGGGCGCCTCGGCCAACCCGCGTTGCGCGACCTGCAGCGCCTGCCGGGGGTGGTCCGACCAGAGCTCGACGTTCAGCAGCGCGCCAAGTGCATCGGTGTCGGTGGGATGCCGTTCGAGCGCCAGTTCCAGGTTCCGCCGGGCCTCGTCGTACTGCCCTTCCCACGACAGCATGGTGCCAAGCGCCACGAGGGCGTCGCCGTCCGCGGGCGACGTCTCAAGCCGCTGCCGCAGCAGCGCAACCGCTTCGTCGCGCCGGCCGCCGTTGGCCATCGCGCGGGCTCGGCTCACGTCATCCTGAGCCTGAACCGCGACCGCCGTCGACAGGCTGAGAACCGCCAGAAGCCAAAGAACGCGGAATCGACTCATTCGAACTCTATTCTAGAATAAGACCATGACCGCGAACGAGATCCGGGCGTCCTTCCTGAAATACTTCGAGCAGCACGGCCACCGCGCGGTGGCCAGCGCGCCGCTCGTCCCGGGCGACGACCCGACCCTGTTGTTCACCAACGCCGGGATGAACCAGTTCAAGGATCTGTTTCTCGGCCGCGAGAAGCGCGACTACGCTCGCGCCACGACGTCCCAGAAGGTGATGCGCGTCAGCGGCAAGCACAACGATCTGGACAACGTCGGACCTTCGCACCGCCATCACACCTTCTTCGAGATGCTCGGCAACTTCTCGTTCGGCGACTATTTCAAGAAGGACGCCCTGCCCTTCGCGTGGACGCTGCTGACCGACGTCTGGAGGATGCCGGCCGACAAGCTGGTCGTGTCGATCTTCAAGGGCGAGAACGGCATCCCGCGCGACGAGGAGGCGTACGACATCTGGCGCAGCCTCGGCGTGCCAGGTGACCGCATCCTCGAACTCGGCTCCGACGACAACTTCTGGCAGATGGGCGACACCGGTCCCTGCGGACGCTGCTCCGAGATCTACTTCGTGCGCGGCGGCACCGGCGCGGATCCCGAGATCGAAATCTGGAACAACGTGTTCATGGAGTTCGAACGCAGCGCCGGCGGCGTGCTGACGCCGCTGCCCGCCCCGTCGATCGACACGGGCATGGGCCTCGAGCGCATCACCGCGGTGCTGCAGGGAAAAGAATCGAACTACGACACCGACGTCTTCATGCCGATCCTCGCCGAGATCGGCCGGCTCTCTGCGCATACATACGCGGGGACGATGAGCCCGTCGGATGTCTCCATGCGCGTCGTCGCCGACCACATCCGCGCGACGACGTTCCTGATCGCGGACGGGGTCGTTCCGTCGAACGAATGGCGTGGATACGTCCTGCGCAAGATCATGCGACGCGCGATGCGCCACGGCAAGCACCTGGGCTTCACCGAGCCGTTCATGCACAGCCTCGTGCGGATTCTCGATCGCGAGATGGGCGATGCGTATCCCGAGGTCCGCCAGAACCACGAGATGATCGAGAAAACGATCCTCGCGGAAGAGAACCGATTCGAGGTTGTGTTGACAGACGGGCTGCCCAGGCTCGAGGCGGAACTCGCCAAGGTGACCGGGACGAAGTCGAAGACCCTCCCCGGCGCCGTCGCGTTCCAGCTCTACGACACGTTCGGTATCCCCTACGATTTCATCGAAGACACGGCAGTCACCCAGGGCGTGACCGTGGACAAAGTGGCATTCGATGCGTCGATGGAAGGCCAGCGCACAAAGGCACGCGCGGGCAGCAGCTTCAAGACCAAGGCTGCCGACATCAGCTGGGCTCCGGCCAGCGGAACGGGCGAGAACCTCGAGCGGGCCGGCGATCGGTTCGAGGGCTACGCCACTACCCGCGTGCAGGGCGCGCCGGTACTCGCGCTCTTCAGCGACGACGGTGCCGAAGTCGAACGGCTCGGCACGGGCGAGACCGGCTACGCCGCGCTCGCGAAAAGCCCGTTTTACGCGGAGTCCGGCGGCCAGGTATCGGACGCCGGCCGCCTTCACGCCGCCGCGGGCGAGGCGGTTGTCGACGCCCTGCTGAAGGTGCCGCGCTGGCCACGCCTGCATCGCGTGACCGTCACGCTCGGACACATCGACAACGGCGACAGCGTCACCGCGGAGGTGGACGCCGATGTCCGCAACTCGACGCGGCGCAATCACACCGCAACGCACCTGCTTCATGCGGCGCTCCGAGAGGTGCTCGGCTCGCACGTCAAGCAGGCAGGCTCGCTCGTCTCGCCCGATCGCCTGCGATTCGACTTCGTCCACTTTCAGCCGGTGACGCGCGCGGAGATCGATCGCATCGAGCGCATCGTCAACGAGCAGATCACGCGCAACACGGCGGTCTCCACCGAAGTCCGCTCGACGCAGGAAGCGATCGCCGCGGGCGCCATGGCGTTGTTCGGCGAGAAGTACGGCGACCATGTCCGCGTCGTCAGCGTGCCAGGGTTCAGTCTGGAATTGTGCGGCGGCACGCACGTGACGGCGACCGGCGATATTGGCTTCTTCGCCGTCGTCGGCGAGAGCGGCGTCGCAGCGGGCACACGGCGCATCGAGGCGCTGACCGGCGCCGGCGCGGTCGCGTGGGCGCAGCATCAGCGCGCGACGCTGTCGTCCATCGTCGACGCACTGCACGTCACCGACGCGCAGGCGGTGGAGACGATCGAGAAACTGCAGACCGAAACCAAGCGGCTCGCCCGCGACGTGACGCAGCTGAAAACGAAGATGGCGATGGGCGGCGGCACAGCGACCGACGCAGACGATGCGACGGAGGTGGCGGGCGTGAAGCTGGCGCGCCGCAGGGTCAGCGGTCTGGACAAGGATGCCCTGCGCGATCTGTCGGACTCGCTGAAGGCCAGGATCAAGAGCGGCGTTGTCGTAATCGCATCGGAGAGCGAGGGGAAGGTCCAGATCGTCGTTGCGGTGACGGCAGACCTGACCTCGCGTGTAAAGGCCGGCCAGATCGTGAAAGAGATCGCGCCGATCGTCGGCGGAGCCGGCGGCGGCCGCCCCGATTTCGCGGAAGCGGGCGGAAAACAGCCCGAAAAGATCGACGAGATGCTCAAGGCCAGCGAGGCCGTCCTGGCAAAGCTCCTGTTGTAGGGTGATTGTCCTCCCGATAACACCGGGGTAGACTGTGACCCTGCCCAAGATCATTGGCCGTATCGGTTTCGCTGTGGCTCTGCTCGGCCTGTCGGCGCCGGCGTACGCGCAGATCTATACCTTCAAGGACACCAGCGGCAGGATGGTCCTCTCGAACATCCACCCGGCCAGCACCTCGAAGCTCCCGTCGTACACGGTGCCCAAGGCGCAGGGCATCCGCACGACGCGCCCTGCGATCGCAGAGCGGGCGCTCGCATTCGAGGGATTGATCACCGAGCACTGCAGGGCGCAGGGTGTGCGCGCCGATCTGGTGCGCGCGGTCATGCAGGTGGAATCGGGTTTCAATCCGTCCGCGCGATCGCCGAAAGGCGCGATGGGGTTGATGCAGCTGATGCCCTCGACGGCGAAGCAGTACGGCGTGAAGAACGCGTTCAACCCGGCGGAAAACGTGCGCGCCGGCGTCGCCTACCTGCGCGAGCTGCTCGACCGGTATCAGAACAACGAGGAACTGGCGCTCGCGGCGTACAACGCGGGACCGGGCGCGGTCGACAAGCACGGCCAGAACGTACCTCCGTATCGCGAGACGAAGAGCTACGTCGCGCAGATCAACAAGATGGCGGGCCGCCAGGCCGTAGCGCGCGACAAGACGATCCTCAAGGGGACCGACATGACCGCCGACGGCCGCGAGATTCCGAGCTACACCAACCTCAAACACTAAGGTCCGGCGAAAGTCCGGCGCCACACCCGACGCTATTCGGATCGTTCGACCGCCAGCACGTCCAGCCCTTCGTACAACGGACCCAGCGCCTCGGTCGCGAGCAGCACTTCCATCCCGACAATCGCCGTGCAGACGGCCGCCGCCGGTAACAGCGCCACCGGCCCGACGAATCGTCCCAACGCAAACCAGACGATGCCGCCGGCGAGCGCACCGGGCACCGCGCTGAGCATCAGCAGGAGCCACGTGCCGCCCAGCATGATAAGGCGCTGCCCCATCGCGTCGAGGCCGCGCGACCGCTGATTGCCGAGCGGCACCCACGCCGGAAACATCAGGGCGACCGCGTTGTGAATGGTCAACTGCGACAGAACGAGGGACGGCGCGAGGAGCGCGAGGGCCGCGCCACCGCTCATGCGCCAGCCAAGGCTCACCGACGGCAGGACCGTACCGGAGAGAAACATCGCGACGGCGAGCAACGTCCATGCGGCGCCGGTGATCAGCGCGCCAGGCCACAGCAGTTGCCCGCGGATGACCGCGGACGCCTTCACCGGCCAGGTCTTCAACAATTCGAGATGACCCAGATCCTGCCGCATGTCGATGCGCAGCACCTGGGGCGCCATCAGAATCGCGAACACGGTACCGGCCAGCGAAAAGCCGCCGACCATCGACGCGAGCTTGTTCGCCTGGCCGAGCGACGCGGCAACCGCCGTCAGCATGCCGAGGATCGCCAGCATGCGGACCATGCTGCGTTTGTCCACCGTGCGCAGCGTCTGCATTGCCGCTTTCCACGCAAACGCCGTTTCCGGCCGGCCGACCGGCGCCAGCATCCAGCCGGTTGAGCGCACCTTGTAGGTCGGCGCGCCTGTCGTCGCCGGCTCGACACTGCGCCGCGCAACGACGTCGGCCGCGGCATCCTGAAACGCCTCGTCGCTCATCAGCATCCAGGCGGCCATCGCGAGCGTGACCAGGAGCGCCTGGACCAGTGCGGCCACGTACGCCAACGGCCCCTCGGCAAGCAGCGGGCGGATCATCGCCATGAACGGCCACAACGCGATGGCTGACAGACCCGTCGTCGACACGCGGCCGAGCCGCTGAAGGACTTCCTCGAAACCACTCGGCGGCGTCTGCAGGAACTCGCGCGTGAGCGCGGTCGCCACGACGGCAACGGCAGCCGTCATCACACCGATGGGCAGCCACGCGACGCGGCGGCTGCGCGCGTCACGCGATCGCAGGCGGGCCCTGGCCAGCGTGACGCTCGTGAAATAGATTTTCCCGGTGACCAGCAGAATCCAGACGCCGATCGAAACCCGCAGCCGCGTGAATCCGCCGAGCGACGAGCCCGACACGAGGCCGACGATGAGCGCGCCGAACAGCATGCCGATCTGCGACCGCAGCATCCGGTGAATCAGCAACTGCCGCCGCGACACCGGTGCGGGAAACAGGAATTGCACTTCGGGTTCTGAAAAATCCAGCAGGCCGCTGTTGAACGGCATGATCCAGCTGGACACGGTGACCACCATCAGCGCCAGCCCGCCCATCGCCGGGCCGGCCGCGGTCAGCGTCGCCATCATCGCCGGCAGCGGCGTCGAGCGCCCGTTGCGCCGCGCGGCTGTCGCGCGAGACGAGGTGCGCCACCGCGCAAAGAAACTGAAATAGAGGTACGCCACGCCGACGATCGCGCCGAGCAGATACCGCGGCTGCTTCAGCCGCCGCAGCCGGACGCTCAGCTGATTTCGGAAACTGCAGACGATGATGTAGACGCTGGCGGACAACATATCAGCGACAGCTCTCCATCACAGTGGACACAGGGGACACGGCAGTATGGTCGTACCGGTCAGATCCTCCTGTCCCCTGTGTCCCCCGTGGTGGCGCGTTAAGACTGAGCATCATGCCCCGTAACGCGCAGGAAGATCTGTTCGAGGCTCGACCCCGCGGTCACCAGGTCTGGACGCGCGGCGAGTTCCGCAAACGTGCCGTCGGCGATCTTTTTCCCGCGGTCCATGATGATCACGCGGGAGCAGACCTCCTCCACCAGGTGCAGCAGATGCGACGACAGGAGGATCGCGGCGCCCTCTCGCGCCCGCGCGACGATCGTGTTGCGCATGCGGCGGATGCCGAGCGGGTCCAGCCCGGTCAGCGGCTCATCGAAGAGCAACGTCGTGGCGTTACGCACGAGGCCGCACGCGATCACGACCTTCTGCCGCATCCCGCGCGAGAGTTCACCCGGCAGCGACCGCTCCTTCCCCTTCAGTTCGAGTTCCTCGATCAGCGTGGCGGATCGGCGATCGAAATCGGTCACGCCATAGAGTCGCGCCACCAGACGCAGGTGCTCCTCGACCGTGAGGTATTCGAACAGGTGCGGTTCGTCGGGCATGAACGCGAGGCACCGCTTCGCCTCGAGCGGCGCCTCGATGAGGTCGTGGCCGTCGATGCGGAGATGCCCGGACGTCGGTCTCAGGATGCCCGCCAGCGACCGCAGGGTGGTGGTCTTGCCGGCGCCGTTGGGCCCAATCAGGCCGACGATCTCGCCTGCGCCGACGATGAACGACAAGTCGTCGACCGCGGCGAAGGTACCGGTCGCCGTGGTGTAGGTGCGACCGAAATGCTCGACTGAAAGGCCCATTGTGTTAAGATTAGAAGTTTCCGGAGGTTAAAGATCACGTGGCATCGCACGAATCCGCGCTTAAAGCGCATCGGCAGAGTCTAAAGAACCGCGAGCGCAACCGCCAGTTCCGTTCGCGCCTGCGTAACGCCCTCAAAGTCATCCGCGCCGCGATTGACGGCAACGACCTGGCGGGCGCCAAAAACGGGCTGAAGCAGACCATCTCGCTCATCGACAAGATGGCCAGCAAGGGCATTATTCACAGGAACGCGGCCGGCCGTTACAAGTCGCGCCTGACGACCCGTATCGCCCGCAAAGCGGCGTAGAAGGGCGCTCGGCTACCAACGCCGAGCCGCCACTCGCTTCCCCGCACACAATTCGACGATCAGGCGTTCCACAAGGACGCGTGGGTCGCCGGCTGACCGCTTGAGATCCAGGTCGGTCCGGAACAGGGCCTCGATCGCCGGGCGCACATCGCCCGGCGCGAGCGCGGGGAACTTCGTCCGCACGAGCCAGCCAAGCTGGCCAAGAATCTTTTCCGCCGGCGCCCCGGCGTCGAACATCAGCGCGAGCTGACGCAGCGCCTCGGCGGCCTGCCCGGCTTCAATCGCATTGGTCATCGCCCAGTCGTCCTGCAGCGCCGCAGGCCCGGTCACTTCCCGCACATCGTCCACCGTAATCTGCTTCTGCCCCAGCGCGTAGAGCAGCAGCCGATCGACGTCCGCGCGCAGACGCTTGACGTCAACGCCAGCGCGCTGCGCGACGAGGCGCGCGGCGGTTGGGTCGATGACCGCCTCCGCCGCAGCCACGCGTGTGCGGACCCAGCGTTCAGCGTCCGCGAGATCCTCAAGCGCACCGCACTCGACGATCGTGGCGTGCTTCTGCAGCGCCTTGAACATCTTGCCGCGCTTGTCCACCGAGGTTGCGACCAGCACCAGCGTTGTCTGCCGCTCGGGGTTCTTGATGAGCGCTTCGAACTGTTCAAGCGCGCGTGTTGCCGCGTCACTCTCGCGCTTGGGCGCGATCAGCGTCTCGGCCTGGTGGACGGTGACGACGCGGCGCGGGGCCATCATTGGGAGGGTACGGACGGCCGCCACCAGCGAGGCCACGCCGTCAGCCAGTTTGTCGCCGGTCGTCAAATCGCCGGCGTGAATGCGCTCGACGTTGAACGCCCGCAAGCCTTCGTCCACCAGTTCGGCAAACTCACCCGCCAGCCCGGACTTCTCGACCTCGTCCTCGCCGAGGATCAGGTAGATTGCGTCAGGGGTCCCGGCTGCGATCTGCTTGCGAACAGCGGCCGGGGTGAGGCTACCCAACTAGAAGGCCTCGAGAATGGAGCTGACAATGGTGCGGGCGAACTCGGTGCTCATGCGTTCGAGCGCGTTCGTATCCTGCTGGAAGAACGACGCCGGGTCGACGACGTTGCGGCCGGCCGTGGCGTCGTACTCCTGCCGGAACATCACGCTGGGATTCTCCCACAGCACCTTGTTCTCGCGGATGTCGCGTAGCTCGATCCTGGCGGTCATGGTGATGGTGTAGCGCGACGCCAGTTGACCGACGTTGAAGGTGGACGGCTGAATACTGACCGCCGTGATCTCGCCGGTCAGCAGCGCGTCCACGCCGTTGGCCTCCGGCAGGATCTGATACTTCCCGCGGCCGATGAACTCGGACCGGACTTTCTGCGTCACCAATGTCTCGAGGTTGAAGACGACGGTGCGGTTGGCGAACGTCGGGATGCCGATGGTCTTGATGTAGACAGGGAGGAACGAGCCGCGGCCCGCGAGGGAGTAGCCGCAGGACGACCAGAAGAAACCGCCGAGCACGCAAAGACCGCAGACAACAAGCTTGGCCAGGCGTGCGCGCGGCCCAGCCCCCAGCCCCGAGGCCCCAGCCCCCGTCATGAAGCAACCACGCTGACCAGCGGTCCCTTCGCCACGACCACTTTCCTGATCGTCTTGCCGTCCGTGTGCGCACGCACGGCGGGGTCGGCAAGCGCGAGTTCGCGCAGGTGATCCTCGGTCGCATCGGCCGGCGCCGTCACGCGGCCGCGCAGCTTTCCGTTCACCTGCACCGGGACGACCACGGCATCCGCCTTTGCCACGGCGGCATCGAAGGACGGCCATGTTGCCTTTGCGAGTCCGCCGACATGGCCGAGCATCTTCCAGAGTTCCTCGGCGGTGTGCGGCGCGAACGGCGAGATCATCACCACCAGCGCGTCGACCGCTTCGCGCAGGACGGCCACGGTCTGCGGTCTCTCGACGAGACCCGCGACCGCTTCTGCGCGCGACGGCGTTCCATGCGCCGTCGCGTCACTGAAGGCATAGATCTCGTTGACGAGTTCCATCAGCGACGACACCGCGGTGTTCAGGTGCATCCGCTCTTCGACGTCGATCGTGACGCGGCGAATCGTATCGTGGGTCTTGCGCCGCAGGGCCCGCTCCGCGTCATTGCCGTCAACGCCGCAGGCGGGAATACCCCCGCCACCAATTGTCGCGACCCAATGATCGACGAGCCGCCACACGCGGAGCAGGAAGCGGAAGCTCCCCTCTAGCCCCGCATCGCTCCACTCGACTTCTTTTTCCGGCGGCGCCACGAACATCACGTACAGCCGCAACGCATCGGCGCCGTACTTCTGCAGCATGTCGTCGGGATCGACGACGTTGCCCTTCGACTTCGACATCACGGCGCCGTTCTTCAGCACCATGCCCTGCGTCA
>JANYHS010000176.1 GCA_025358945.1 Acidobacteriota bacterium | reverse complement strand
ACCATTCCCGCGGGTTCCGTCGTCGCCATCGTCGGCGAGAACGGCGCGGGCAAGAGCACGCTGGTCAAGTTGCTCGCCAAGCTCTACGAGCCTTCGTCCGGAGCGATTGTCGTCGACGAGACGCCGCTGGCGCGGATACCCGCAGACGCCTGGCGCGCACGGCTCGCCGGCGCGTTCCAGGATTTCTTCCGCTTCGAGTTCCGCGCGCGTCATTCGATCGGTCTCGGCGACCTGCCGCGGATGGACGACGATGCGGGTGTGATGCGCGCGGTCGAGCGCGCCGGCGCAAACGACGTCATCGAACGCCTCGCGGCAGGACTCGACGCGCAGCTGGGTCCGACGTGGCCCGACGGCGTCGATCTGTCGTTCGGGCAGTGGCAGAAGATGGCGCTCGCCAGGGGCTTCATGCGCGAGCATCCGTTGTTACTGATCCTGGATGAGCCGACCGCGGCACTTGACGCCGAAACAGAGCACGCGCTGTTCGAGCGTTACGCGGCGGCGGCGCAGACCAACGACGGCGACGGCCGCATCACGATCCTCGTGTCGCATCGATTCTCAACGGTGCGAATGGCCGGCTTGATCGTCGTCCTCGACGGCGCGAAGTTGGTCGAAGCCGGGAGCCATGACGAGTTGATGGCGAAGGGCGGACAGTACTCGCAGCTGTACGGCATCCAGGCCGCGGCGTACCGGTAGAAGAGGGATCAGGGCTTGGAGTTCGGGGCTGAAAGACCGTGCGCGCTTAGCGTTGCTGTCGCGCTTTTCGAGCGGCGAGCGCCGCTTCGAGCATGGGGATCTGCGCTGCGTCCTTCAGGCGCTTCGCTGCCCGCTTGCTGACGATGACTCGTTCGAGCGGAAGAACTTTCACAGGAACGCCGTCAAGATCGTAGTCGCGGGCTCGCGTGAATTCGATCTCGAACGTGTCGAGTCCGGATGCCGTCAACACCACGTCAACGCGATCGAGCCCTTCACCGCCGAGCGCTGGAGGCTGCAAACCGAAGCCGGGTGTGTACAACCCGCCGGCCTTGTGTGCGGCCTCGCGCAGGCGCTCCGCGTCGATGGCTCCAAACCAGAGATCAATATCCTGCGTGGTTCCCGGCGCACCCTCGAGAAGGGCGGCGCCCATTCCGACAATGAGGAATCGAACGCCCAGGGCGTTCAGCGCTTCCAGCAGCGCGCGCTCAGCCGATGTGAGGATGACGTCGAACACGGTTCAAGCCACGAGCGAGACGTTGGGAGGGTGGGAGTTCGAGGCATCTGAGGCTGTGATACACGTCTCCCGCATCCATGCCCGGATTGGCAGCGGCAATCGCATGGGCCTCGCGCCACAGTGCCTCGCTCTCGACAACCCACTCGCGCTGCTCGTTGGTCAGGTTGTCGTCTACCGGCGTCGTCACGAGGCTCATTCTAGCGCACCAACAACGCCACCTCACTTCAGAACAGCGGGCGCCACGTGTAGAAGAGCGCGGCGTTCAGCGCCTGCAGCATCGCGAAGCTGACGATCCACGCGGTGCGCTGACGCGGAGGGATGGCGCCGGCGAGCCAGACGAACGCGGGAAACAGCACCGACGACAGGCGTCCTGCCGAGAGAAATCCGCCGGTGCTCAGCGGCGGCAGGATATTGATCAGGATGAACACGGCGAAGGCGATCCCGAATCGCCGCCACACCGGCCACACCGCGGCCAGCACGAACACCGCGCCCAGCACGTTGATCAAATCGTAGGGCGACCGCGCCACGTACGCGTAGAGCCCAGCGTGGCTGATCTCGCCAGCGCGCGTCTCGAACAACTGCGTGAGGCTCGTGTAGTGGCGGCCCCACGCCGCGTGGCCGCTGGCCCACGCGAACGGGTGACCGGTCAGCCGCCAGATGTAGGCCGAGTACAACAACACCCCGACCGCGCTCATCGACGCGGCGGCGCACGCGGGCGCGGCGGCGATGAGACGATCGCTCAACTGGAAGGCTCGTGCTTCTGAACGCGAGGCCGGCGCTTCAGAGCACCCGGCGCGCCAACTCAACGCCGCGCGTCCGCCCGCGAGGGCCTGCGGCAGCCACGGCTCCAGCGCGAGCAGCATCAGCGGCACGCTCAACAACGCGCCGTTGGGACGCGTCAACCCGATCGCCAGCCCCCACCACCCGGCGCGCACGAATTCGCGGCGACGGAAATGGTGAAACGCACCAAGCGCGGCAAGCATGAACAGCGACTCGGTGTAGATCGCGCCGAAGAACAACGCGAACGGATACGCGGCAATCAACCACAGCGCAATCGGTGCGCGTTCCTCGCCGAGTTCGTCGCGGGCGAACGCATACAGATACGCCAGCGCGAACAGGAACGCGGTCAGCGACACGATCATTCCCGCGGCCACGTAGCCGGGCTTGTGATGGCCGAGCAGCAGCGCCACAGCGCGCGTGACCATCGGATACGCCGGGAAGAACACGATGTTCTGCTGGGCGTCCGCACCCGCTTCGGGAATGTAGTCGTAGCCGTTCTCGGCGATCTGCAGATACCAGCCGGCGTCCCACCGCAGCGGCAGGTTGAACAACTCGTTGTCGGAGTAGCGCCACGGCGGCGCGTTCGGCGCATACCCGAACATCAGCACCGCAAGCAGGCCGGCGCCGAGAATCGCCGGGCGCGATCCGACAAACACCGCCGCCGCCGTCCGGAGCGCGACGGATTTCATCCAGCGCTGCGCCTGCTGGAGGACGTGCGCGTAGATCGGCTGTTCGCGGACCAGAAGATGACGGACGCCGGCGACCAGCACGGCGAGCAGGAACGGGCGGGAGAACGACGTCAGCGCGAAACGCCAGTCACCAAGGCGCAGCCGGAATCCGCCGGATGCGGACACGGTGATGCCGATGATGACGAGGGCCAGGGAGACAAGGTCGGCCGCGCGCGCCCAGCGCGGCAGCGCCGGTTCCGCCTTCTTCCCCGGTTCGCTGGCGCTCCACTGCTCGCGCGCAGATCGCCAGCGGGAGTCGGGAGTGACCATCGCAGAGAGATTAGGCTAAGGCGCGCTGAATCGTCCAGAACAGTCCGGTGAGGGCGATGGCCAGCGACGCCGGCTGCACGATAAATCGCCGGTACTGGACCCGATCGCGCTGCTGCCAGTAGGCGCACAACACGAACGCGATGGCGATCACCGACAACTGACCCGCCTCCACGCCGAGGTTGAACGTCAGCAGCGCCGTCAGGAACGCCGGCCGAGGCAAACCGAGATCGCGCAGCACGCCGGCGAACCCCATGCCGTGGAGAAGACCAAACGAGAACACCAGCGCCAGCCGCCACGGCTTCAATTCGCTGACCACCAGGTTTTCGATCGCCACATAGGCGATCGACAGCGCGATCATCGGCTCCACCACCTTCGCCGGCAGCGACACGACCCCGTACATCGTCAACGCCAGGGTGATTGAGTGCGCGATCGTGAACGTGCTGACCTGCGCCACGATCGACTTCCATTGCGACGTCAGCAGGAAGATGCCGACGACGAACAGGACGTGGTCGAAGCCGTGGGGCAGGATGTGGGTGAACCCGAGGACGAAATACTGCCACCCGATCTCGGCGCGCGTCGGCGGCGGTGGCGGAGCGACCAGCGACACCGGTGCACTCGGCGCTGAGCCGACAATCCACTGCGTCTGGACCGGACCGTCGCCGAGCCTGACGTTCAGCGCGTAGGTGCCGAGTGCGAGGCCGTAGGTGAAGGAAAAGTTCGCGGCGCCGCGCGGAATCGCGCCGCGCAACCGCACCTTCGAGGGCGCCTGCGCGAAGTCGTTGAAGGCCGAGGACGGAAGGTACTCGATCTCGGCGGTCACCGGCTGACCGTTGAACGACACGCCGGCGCGCTCCATGAACACAGAACCGAGCGCGGCAATCCGCCGATCGCGTTCATCGCGGGGCACGTCACGCGACAGCGGGCGCTGACCGTAGGCTTCCAGCGTCGGCAGCAGGGCGTCCGGATCGACGACGACGTCCACCTGATAGGCGCCGTCCTGCAGCGAGGCCAGGACCTGCGTCTTGCCGATCTCGTGAGCGTCCGCGCTTATCGCACACAGCAGCGCGACGAGCAACCAGGCTGGCGTCGATTTGAAGTGGCTCATCGCGCGACCACCTGCGGCGTGGCGTGCTGAATCGCCTTCGCGTGCGCAAGGATGTCCGCGTCCTTCGTGCCCGTTCGCAGCGCCTGCGCGATGGCCTCGCGGGCCGCCGCCACGCGCCCGGCCTTGAAATACGACCACGCGAGGGCGTCCTCGGTAAAGATATCGCGGCGCTCCGAGGCCGCCTTTTCGGCGATCGCCACGGCTTCGGGAATCTTGCGATCGTGCTCGGCCAGGAACCGCGCGAGGTTCTTCGGTTCAGGTGCGTCCACGCGCCAGCCGGCCTCGGCGAGCGCGTACTGACGCTCGGCCTCGTCGTGGCGTCCGAGTTGATCGAGCAGATCGCCGGTGCGCGCCGCCAGATCCGGGGTCGGTGCTGTTCGCGCCAGCTCCTGCAGCATGGTCAGCGCGCCAGTTCTTTCCCCGCGCGCCGCCAGCAGCCGCGCGTAACCCATCATCGCGAACGGATGACCGGGGAACGCATGCGACGCCGCGATGTACTCCGCTTCCGCCTCGTGCAGTTTCCCGAGGCGCAGATACAGATCGCCCACCTGCGCGTGGTGCCAGGCGAGCGCTTCGGGGTCGTCGGGCGGCGTGGCGTCAGCCGCGAGCTTCATCGACTCCACCGCGCCGGTGAGGTTGCCTTGCAGTTCGCGTGCGTAGGCGACGCGCGCATACGCCGCGGCGCTTGGACGGAGCGCCATCATCTTGTCGAACGCGTCGAACGCCTGCTGGTATTCGCCCAGTTCCAGATGCCCGTCGCCAATCACGCCGTAGTTGAGCGAATCGTAAGGGCGCGCGTCGCGATTCTTCTCGCCGACGGCAATCGCTTCGCGGAAGCGATGCTGCGACAGCAGCAGACTGCCGAGTTCGCGATTCGCGTCATAGCTTCCGGGATCAGCGATCAGCGCGCGCCTGAGCGCCGCCTCCGCCTCGAGTGCCAACCCCGCGTTGCCGGTGATCCGTGTCTGGCGGACGAGCGCGTCCGCCAGGGTCACGGCCAGGCCGACATTATCTGGACGCGCCGCGACGCTGGCGCGCAGATCGACGATCCGCTTGCTCAGAGCCTCGCGTCCCGTGCCGGCCCCGCGCGTTCCCAATTGAGGCACGCGCGTCGAGGTTGTGCGGCTTTGTCGAACGTCGCGCCAGTTAGCGACCGCGACCATCGCCGCCACTGCGGCGATGATCGCGACCGAAACAACCGTCGAAGGAGTGAAATATCGCCGCACGGTCCTAGTCTAGTGACCCTTCGGCGGGTTCGGGTTCAGCTTCCAGGGATTGCCACCCGAGTGCGGCAGGGCGATGTACGGGAACGTCGTCCGGAACGCCACGTCGTTGCGATCGACGCCGTCGCCCAGCGTAGTCTTGACGCCGCCCAGGACGCCCACCGCCGCCTGCAGCGTGATGTCGACCACGTCGTCGGTGAGACGCCGGCCGTTCGGGAAGCCCGCCAGGTCGGCCGCGAGCACGCCGAGGCGCGCCGGCGCCGCGGTCGGGCCGATATCCGTGTTGAGGCGGATCATTTCGCCCGGCTTCACGCCCGCCGGTTGATTCAGCCCGGGCACCCCGGTGAGAAACACCTGGACCAGGTCGTTGCGCGGCGTGGCGGGTGCCGCAATGCCGTAGACCGCCTGCAGCAGCTTGGGCACTTCCGGATCTGTGACGAAGCTCAGGAACTGCCCGTCGCCGGTCGGCGCGCTGCCGTTCCACTTGTCCTTGCTGCCGAGCGGAATCACCACTTCGTTGACCAGCGGCATCCCCAGGCGCGAGACCTGGATGAACGTGCCGGTCGAGGACTCAGTGCCCGCCGCGCGGGTCGTGGTCGCCGGCCGGCTGGTCGTCGACCACACGCCGATGATCGGGCTGCCGGCGCGCAGCGAACTCCGCGGCACCTGCAGCGCGATGCTATGCACGTTGAAGCCGGCGAGGCTGTCGGTGCCCGCTTCAGACAGGTTGCCGCCGTAGAGGAAATCGAAGACGCGCAGGTCCAGGAAGAACGCGTCGTCGGTCTGGCCGGCGAAGACCTTGCCGACGCTGCCGTCAGCCTGGCGGAATTCGTTGACGCCGCTGCCGTTGCCGCCGTAGTTCGGCGTCGAGGCCGGCCCGACGTTGTCGTACATCGTGCGCATCGGACCCGCGGTCGATACCGCGCGGCCGTTTTCGACGCGCGTCACCGTGTAGGTCTGGAACAGATTGCGGTTCGGATCGTCGAGCGCTTTGATCGGGCCCGTCGCATACAGGAACGTGTTCGGGTTCACCGTCTGCGAGGTGAAGCGGAACTGGTACGAGATGTCCTCGACGCCGTCGCCGTTGTTGTCGATCTTGATCTCGTAGACCACGTTGTCGCCGAACCGGTAGAAGTTCGGGCCACCGGCCGGATCTTCAAACGGCAGGAACGACGCAATCAGCGTCACCGTGTCCGGCGCGTCCGGACTGACAAACGCGTAGACGTCGGTATTGTCCGCCTGGGGATCCGCGCTGATCAGCGGGGCTTCCCGATGGCTGGATGCCCGGCCCGGCATGATCGCGTAGCCCAGCAGGAGAACGGTCAATGTCGCAAAATATAGCGGTCGTCGCACAAATCACCTCCGTCCCCATCTACGGCGGCCCCCCAAGGACGGATTGGACTACGATCTCGGGGTAGCACGTGTCTGCCATTGTCGACGCGCTCAAGCGGCGGGGGCTGGCGCCCAAACTGGTGCTGGCGCTGGCGCACTACGACCGGCGAAAAGCCGCGGCCGACATCATCGCCGGCGTCACAGTCGGGCTGGTCGCCCTTCCACTGGCGATGGCGTTCGCTATCTCGTCGGGGATGCCGCCACAAGCCGGTATCTACACCGCGATCGTGGCGGGCACGATCATCTCCGCGTGCGGGGGATCGCGCGTCCAGATTGGCGGCCCGACTGGCGCCTTCGTCGTCATCGTCGCCGGAATTGTGGCGGTCCACGGCGTCGACGGCCTGTTCATGTGTACGCTGATGGCGGGCGTGCTGCTCCTGATCCTCGGCCTGACAGGCATGGGGACGGCCGTGCGGTTCATCCCGAGGCCGGTCGTCATCGGATTCACCAACGGCATCGCGATCCTGATCGCCAGCACGCAGATCCGCGATCTCTTCGGCCTGCAGATCGACAAGGTGCCCGGCGATTTCCTGCCGCGCATGCAGACGCTGGCGGCGCATGTTCAGACCTGGTCACCGGCGGCGACGCTGCTGGCGGCCGCCACGCTCGCGATTATCGTCCTGATGACGCGCGTCTCGAAGCACGTGCCGGGTTCCATCGTCGCGTTGTTACTCGGAACCTCAGCGGTCGCGTTCCTCGGGTGGGACGTCGAAACGATCGGGACCCGCTTTGGCGGGATTCCGAGCGGGCTACCGCCGATCCACCTGCCGAAGTTTCATCCAGCGCTCATCGGCGGGCTGATCATGCCGGCAGTGACCGTCGCCATGCTCGGCGCGATCGAATCGCTGATGTCGGCCGTGGTCGCCGACCGGATGAGCGGCGATCGGCACAACTCCAACATGGAACTGGTGGCGCAGGGTCTCGCCAACATCGCGTCGCCGTTGTTCGGCGGCCTGCCGGCCACGGGCGCAATCGCGCGCACCGCCACGAACATTCGATCCGGTGCGCGGACGCCGGTCGCCGGGATCGTGCACGCCGTCACGCTGCTGCTGATCCTGATGTTTGCGGCGCCGCTCGCGCGGCACATCCCGCTGGCGGTGCTCGCGGCGATTCTCATGGTGGTCGCCTACAACATGGGGGAATGGTCGGAGATTCCCGACCTGTTCCGGCTGACCAAGACCGATGTCGCCGTGTGGCTCGTCACGCTGACGCTGACCGTGTTCGCCGACCTCACCGTCGCCGTCGGCGTCGGGATGATGCTCGCCGCGTTGCTCTTCATCCACCGCGTCGCCGAGACCACCACCGTGACGGTCGTCACTGAAGACTACGTGCGCGATGGCGTAGCGCACAGCCTGCAGGACAAGGAGATTCCGCCGTACGTGGCGATCTTCCGCATCCACGGTCCGTTCCTGTTCGGCGCCACGGAGAAGCTTCGGCTGATCCAGGATCACATGGACACGTTGCCGGAGATCGTGATCCTGCGTCTCCGTAACATGACCGCGCTCGACGGGACCGGCCTGCACGCGATCGGGGAACTGGCCGACGCGCTGACCGCATCGGGCAGACACCTGCTGTTGTGCGGCGCTCGCCACCAGCCCGCGCTGGTGATGAACCGCCCCGGGTTTCACCGCCATGTGGCGGCCGAAAATATCTGCGCGCACGTCGAGGACGCGCTGCGCCGCGCGCGCGATCTGCATCAACAGGGGCATCGCGACACGGCATGAGCTCCAGTTCCGAGTCTCCCGTCTTCCGGCGTTTCTTCTCGTCGCTCGGCCCGGGTCTTGTCACCGGCGCGGCCGACGATGATCCGTCGGGCATCTCCACATACTCCGTCGCCGGCGCGACGTTCGGCTATCTGCCGCTGTGGACGGCGCTGGCGTCGTTCCCGCTGATGGCGGCGGTCCAGTTGATGTGCGCGCGCCTCGGCATGGTGACGGGCCTCGGCCTGGCCGGCGTGATCCGCCGGCGCTATTCGCGCTGGGTGCTGTGGGGATCGTGCGCGCTGCTGATTGTCGCCAACGTGATCAACATCGCCGCCGACCTCGGCGGCATGGCAGAAGCTACCCAGATGGTGACCGGCGCGCCGGTCGCATTGTCCGTCCCGCTCTACGGCGTCGTCATCGTCTCTTTGCTGATGTGGTCGTCGTACCGGACGATCGCGCGCGTGTTCAAGTGGCTGACGCTGGTGCTCCTCGCCTACGTGGTCACGGCCTTTGTCGCACACGTCGACTGGCGCGAGGCGCTGTACATGACGCTGGTGCCGCACGTGGAATGGTCGCGGTCGTTCTTCTCGGTGCTGGTGGCGATTCTCGGCACCACCATCTCTCCGTATTTATTCTTCTGGCAGGCCGCGCAGGAAGTCGAGGAAGAGCGAGCGATCGGCCGCAACCTGGCGAAGCGCCGCGGCGCCACGCGCGAGGAACTCGCCGCGTGCCGGACGGATGTGATGACCGGCATGTTCGCCTCGAACGCGATCATGTACTTCATCATCCTGACCACGGCCGCCACGCTGCACGCGCACGGGCAGACCAGCATTACGACGGCGCGGGAAGCCGCGGAAGCCCTGCGTCCGCTGGCCGGCGCCGGCGCGTACTGGCTGTTCACACTCGGCTTGATCGGTACGGGGATTCTGGCCGTCCCCGTGCTGGCGGGATCATGCGCGTACGCGATTGCGGAAGCTGCGGCGTGGCGTGGATCGCTGAACCGGAAACCGCGCAACGCCAGGAAGTTCTACATGGTGCTCGCGGTGTCGATGGCGCTGGGTGTGGCGCTGAATTATGCGGGGCTGAACGCGATTGCGCTGCTGTTTACGACCGCCGTGATCAACGGCGTCCTCGCACCGCCGCTGATCCTGATCGTCCTGCTGCTCACCGGCGATCGCGCGGTGATGGGCGACGCCGTCAATTCACGGCCGCTCGCCGTGTTCGGATGGCTCGCGTTCGTGGTGATGGTGGTCGCCGCGCTGGGGCTCGCCTTCGCGTCGTAATATCCTTGCCTCTGCAGCGCCTTCGGTATACGGTGCCGCATGATGAGCTTGAAGCGCTTCCTGATCGGCGCGGGACTCCTCGCCGCGCTCGCTCAGCCCCTCGTCGCGCACCACTCCTTCGCCGCCGAATTCGACTCGAACAAGCCTGTGAAGCTGACCGGCAGCGTCACCAGGCTCGAGTGGAAGAACCCGCACATCTGGGTGTACCTGGACGTGACGGAACGCGGCAACCCGCTGCACTGGCAGTGTGAAGGCGGGGCTCCCAACACGCTGACGCGGAACGGCTGGTCGAAAGATTCCTTGAAATTCGGCGAGCAGGTCACGATCGAAGGCTGGCAGGCGAAGGACGGCTCGAACACCTGTAACCTTCGCGTGATCACGCTTCCGGATGGCCGCCGCGTCCTGGCCGGTTCATCTGCCGGCGACACGCCAACGACACCAAAACCATAGGAGCGTTCGCCCGTGAAGAAATCTTTCGCTGCGGGTCTGCTGACTGCGCTGGCATGGGTGGCGGCCTTCCCCGCGGTCGCCGCTGGCCAGGACAAATATCAGCCCGCCGCCGGGAAGACACCGCGCACGACCTCGGGAAAAGTCGACTTCAGCGGCGTCTGGGCCAAAGCCTACGTGCCCGACATGACGCAGGATGGCCAGGATCAGAAGGGCGCCGGTGAACTGCCGTTCACGGCGTGGGGCGCAGACGACTGGAAGCATTACGACGCGGCTGAGGGCGACTACACCGGCGCCTGCCTTCCGTTCGGCATGACCCGCTCCATCAACACGCCGGAGCCGATGCAAATCATGCAGAGCGACACCTACCTCGCCTTCCTCTTCGAACAGAACTCGTGGTTCACCGTCGTTCCGATCGACGGCCGTGCGCACCTCAAGGGGATCCCGACGTGGTTCGGCGACTCAGTCGGTCACTGGGAAGGCGATACGCTCGTCGTCGACACCGTCAATTTCAACGATATGACCCGTCTGGACACGGTCGGCCACCCACACAGCGATCAACTGCACCTCACGCAGCGATTCTCGCGGCCCGATCTCGGTCACATGTCGTACGAAGTGACCGTCGATGATCCGAAAACCTTCACGCGGACCTGGAAGAATGCGCGGACCTTCACCCTCCGGGCCGACTGGGAAATGATGGAGTACTCTTGCGAGGAAAATAACAAAAGCCTCTGGGAAGGCCGTATCAAGGTTCCGAAACCCAAAGGGTAGAGCCTTACACCAACGGGTCGCGCAACCGTCTCGCAGGGAATGAGGCGGTTTGCTCAGGAGGATGACTGAATGAAGGCTGTTACTCGGTTGGCGCTGGCGGCGGCGGTTCTGGTCGCGGTCGTACCGGCCGTCACCCACGCGCATTTCAAATTGATGGAACCGGCGTCATGGATCGTCGAAGACGATCGCGGCGATCCGCAAAAAGGTTTTCCGTGCGGCGGTTCGAACGCCGACTACGGCAAGCCGAGCTACGCCATCAGCCAGGCGGTGGGCGGCTCAAAGCTGCACGTCAAGGTGATGGAAACGATTTACCATCCCGGCTTCTACCGCATCGCGCTGGCGGTGAACTCGCCTGCCGAACTGCCGGTCGATCCGAAGGCGACGACCGAGGCCGGCCCCAACGGCCAGCCGCGATCGATCTCCGGTGAAATCATGAACCCTGTCGCGATGCCGGTGCTCGCCGACGGCCTGTGGCCGCATCAGGCCAAGCCGACCGCGGCGCTCGAGACCGACGTGGCGCTGCCCAACATCAGCTGCAAGAAGTGCACGCTGCAGGTGATTCAGTTCATGGAGCAGCACGGGGCGAACAACCCGGGCAACTACACCTACCACCACTGCGCGACGATCCAGATCACCGCCGATCCGAAGAAGCCGATCGACGCCGCGTGGCCGAAAGAGCGCGCCGAGACCAATACGGCCCGTTAGAAGCCGCAGGTTCCGTTCGGAAACAGCCGGGCGCCGTTGTCCGTGACGACGGCGCTCGCATTACCCTGGCTGTCGCGCACCCTCAGGGTCACCGTGAATGGGAACCACGTCGTGCCGGCGGGGAACGGCGCCGCCGGCATGATGCTGCAGTTCACCGCCGGCAGCGCCAGCACCGGACCCGTCGTCGTCTGCGAAAACATCGTCGCCGTCGTCACCCCGTACGTCCATTCCCACGCGACGATCGTGCTGGGGCCAGACGAAGTGCTGCCGTTGAATGTGCAGTTGAGCGTGCTGCCGCCGTTTGCCAGCGCGCAGGTCTCCGTTTCCGTCGCGCCGGTCACGCCAAAGCTGGCCGTCGGGACGAGCGGCCGCGTAACCGAGAGCGGTGCGGACGCCGACGCTCCTCCGTAAGATCCATTCACCGTGCCGGCCGTCGTGACGGTCACGATCTTCGTCTCGATGGTAAACGTCGCGGTCGTCGCTCCTGCAGCCACGACCACGGTTGCGGGCGCGACGAGCGGATCGGCCGCCGTCAGCGACACGGTGGCGCCGACCGCCGGCGCGGCGGCAGTCAGGGTGACGGTCCCAATCACATTCGTCCCGCCGACGACGGTGGTGGCGTTCAATACGATGGAGGCGAGCGCCGCGAGTCGCGCGGTGACCGTCAGCGCAGCCGACTGTGCGGACGTGCCGTTGAGCGACGCCGCAATGGTGGCTGTCCCGATCGCGA
>JANYHS010000074.1 GCA_025358945.1 Acidobacteriota bacterium | reverse complement strand
GCGCTCTCGCGCGCGATCAGCGCCCGCAGTCCTTCATGCACAACGGCGGTTTTTTCGTGAATGCCGGTCAGTAACTGGGCGCGGGACATCAGCTCAGGCTCGAGGATGAGTGTCGTTCTCATGCACATCAGTATGCATGATTCCGTGCATCGCCGCCAGTCCACAACCCTTCGTTCCTGGTCCTTGTCCGTTCCAGTGTCCAGGGTCCGCAGTCCGCACACCGACGTCCCGGGCCGTACTATACTCAGCGCATGAATCGCCTCTACTACGGCGACAATCTTGACGTCCTGCGCCGGCATATCGAGGAGGAATCCGTCGACCTGGTCTACCTCGACCCGCCTTTCAATTCCAACGCCAGCTACAACGTCTTGTTCGCCGAGCGCGACGGCACACAGGCCGCCTCGCAAATCAAGGCGTTCGAGGATACGTGGCGATGGGACGAGAGCGCCGCGCTCAAAGCCGGAAAGCGGCACGCAACGCACGTGCGCGACCTGCGCGGCGTCGTCGACCGGGAAAAGGCCGCGATTGGCGTGCGGATCGCCATGGACGAACCCACGAAACCGATGCGCACCGCCCGCGCAAGCAAGCGTCACCTTCAAGCGCGCGCCGAAGGCTGAAGCGCCGGCGATGAAAGGGCGCCCGCTCGATTTCGATGCCGCAGCCGATGACGAGAAGCGACGAGGATCCTGATTGAAATTCCAAGGTGGAAGGTCGTGGCGAACGGCCGCATCGTTCTGGACGAGCCGACTGCTCTCCCAGAGGGCACCGTGCTCGATCTGGTGTGAGGCGTTCGCCGTGTTATCATCCACCCGACATGCCGCGACATGCCGCAATACGTGATCGAGCGTGAAATCCCCGGCGCCGGACAGCTGACCGACGAGCAGCTGAAAGAGGTGTCGCTGAAGTCGATAGAGTCCCTCGGCAGCCTGGGGCCGCAGATTCAGTGGCTCCACAGCTACGTCACCGAAGAAAAGGTGTACTGCGTCTACCTCGCGCCGGACGAAGCGATGGTGCAGGAGCATGCGCGGCGGACCGGCATCCCGGCCAACCGCGTCTCGGCGGTTCGGCGTCTGCTCGACCCCACCAACTTCAAGTAGCGTCGCCCGAGACGAGTGCCGGACGCTGGCACGATAGGATAGAGGATGCACGTTCCGACTCTCGCCGACGTCTACGCCGCGCGTCCAAGAGTCTCGCGCGTGGTTCGGCCGACGCCGCTGATGCGGCACCCCCTCCTCAGCGCCGAAACGGGACTCGACATTGTCGTCAAGCACGAGAATCACAATCCCACCGGCGCGTTCAAGGTCCGTGGCGGCGTGAACCTGATCGGGAGCCTGTCGGCCGGCGATCGTCTCGGCGTGATCACGGCGACGACCGGTAATCACGGTCAGTCGATCGCGCTCGCGTGCCGCGCGGAAGGTGTGCCGTGCACGATCGTCGTGCCGCTCGGAAACAATCCAGAGAAGAACGCGGCCATGCGCGCGTACGGCGCCGAGCTGATCGAATACGGTCGCGATTTCGACGAAGCGCGCGAGCGGACCGAACAACTGCAGCACGCGCGCGGTCTGCGCTACGTGCATTCCGCCAACGAGCCGCTGTTGATTGCCGGCGTCGGCACCTACGCACTCGAAATTTTCGAGGACCAGCCGGATACCGACGTCATCTTCGTGCCGATCGGCGGCGGCAGCGGCGCCTGTGGCTGCACGATCGTGCGGACCGGTCTCGGCAGCCGCGCCAAAGTGATCGGCGTGCAGGCGGAGCGGGCGGATGCGTTCGCGCGCTCCTGGAACACCGCGTCACGCGTGGTCGGCGAGACAGCCGACACGTTGGCGGAGGGCATGGCGACGCGCGTTACCTTCGATCTGCCGTTCGGCATCCTGACACAGCAACTCGACGACATCGTGTGCCTGAGTGAGGACGAGCTGGCGGAAGGCGTGCGGCTGGCGCTGCGCGCGACCCACAACCTCGCGGAGGGCGCCGGCGCGGCGTCGTTGATGGCGGCGATGAAACTGCGCGATCAGCTGGCCGGGAAGAAGGTCGTCTGCGTGATGAGCGGCGGCAACATCGACCGCGCGACACTCACGCGGATTCTCGGCGCCTGAACCACGCGTCGATTGTTTCCATCCTCCGGCCGACCTCGTACACCGTTCCTGCGAGACGCTGCTGCACGTCTTCACCATCGCCGCCAGAGTCGATGCGAAGTTCGATCGCTTCGATCGTTTCGCCGGCGAGTTCGACCAGGCGAGCCATATCGTCTGTCGTGAAATCGCCTGGCGCGTCCGGAATTGCGCCCAGCGCGGTCACGATGTGCGCGAGCGTCTGGATGAACGCGCGCTGGTGCTGCTCGATTCGTAACTCCTGCACGGTCGTATCCAGCGCGGCCAGCACGAGAGGCATCGTCATGCCATCAATTGTAAGGTGTCTGACACCTGACGAAACACATCGTCCATCATGCGTGCGGTGAGCTTGCCGGTGTTCGTGTTCTGACGACTGGGGTGGTAGCAGCCGATCAGGATCTGGCCGTTCGGCAGTTGATAGATGACGCCGTGGCCGAACGCCGGGCGCGGCCGAACGATGACGCCGGTCTCTTTCAGCAGCTGCAGGTACGCATCAAACGCGATCTTCCCGAGGCAGGCGATGATCCGGATGCGCGGGAGGGCGGCGATGTCGGCGTGGAGATGCGGCCGGCAGTTGACGATCTCTTCAGGTGTTGGCTTGTTGTCGGGCGGAGCGCATCGCGCGGCGGCCGCGATGAATACGTCCCGCAGCGCCAGGCCGTCGTCTCGATGGCGCGAGGTGGGGATATTGGCGAAGCCGGCACGATGCAGCGCCGCCATCAGGAAATCACCGGAGCCGCCCGGGCCGTCGCCGGTGAACACGCGACCCGTGCGGTTGGCGCCGTGCGCGGCCGGCGCGAGCGCGATGAGCAGCACGCGCGCGCGTGGATCGCCGAAGCCCGGCACCGGCTTGCCCCAGTAGACCTCGTCCCGAAACGCGCGCCGCTTGACGCGCGCAATCTCTGCGCAGTAATTTCGCAGCCGCGGGCATTTCTCGCACGATACGATCGCGTTGCGGACAACCGCCAAGGCGTCTTCGCGGGTGTTGCGACGTTGTCGTTCCGGGCCACTCGCCTTACCCGCCAGGCCCGACCCACCCGATCTCGTCGTTACCAGACGCGGCATTGATTCGCGCGGACCATCGGCGCACCGGCCTTGCACGCGAACGCTTTCTGAAACTCGGGCATGTTCGACATCGGCCCGTTCACGCGGTATTTGTTTGCCGCGTGCGGATTCGTGACGGCTCGCAGCCGTTCGGTTTCCGGCCGCGCACTCTCGCACCACACCTGCGCCCAGCCGAGAAAGACGCGCTGCTCGGGCGTGAAGCCGTCGATCTTGGTCGTGTTCGTCGCGCCTGGCCCGGCGAGATACGCCATCAGCGCGAGACGGAGACCGCCGTTGTCCGCCGTATTCTCGCCAAGTGTCAGGCGGCCGTTGATGTGCGTGTCGCCGGCGACGGTGTAGCTGGAATACTGATCGGCGACGCACATCGCGCGCTGATCGTAGTTGGTGGCATCGGCGACGGTCCACCAGTCGCGCAGGTTGCCCTGCGCGTCGAACTTGCGGCCCTGATCGTCGAAGCCGTGCGTGAGTTCGTGGCCGATCACCGCGCCGGCGCCGCCGTAGTTGACCGCGGTATCGCGGCCCGCCTTATAGAACGGCGGCTGCAGGATCCCGGCGGGGAAGTTGATGTTGTTTCGATCGGGGCTGTAGTACGCGTTCACCGTCGGCGGCGTGATCGCCCATTCCTCGCGGTCGACCGGCTGGCCGATCTTCGCCAGCGTTCGCTTGTGGCGAAACAGCTGCGCCTGTTGCCGATTCCCCAGCGCAGCGTCGCGCGTCACGCGAAGCGTGGAGTAGTCGCGCCACTGGTCGGGGTAGCCGATGCGATCGACGACGGCTTCGAGTTTTACCGTCGCGGCCTTCTTGGTCTCGCCGCTCATCCACGGCGCGGCGTCGATGTCCTGGCGCATCGCCCTCTTGATGTCCTGCACCATCGCCAGCGTGTCGGCCCTGGCCGTCGGGCTGAACATTTCCTCGACGAATGCCTTGCCGAGCGCTTCGCCGAGGGACTCGTCCGTCTGCGTGACGCAGCGGCGCCAGCGCGGTCCCAGTTCCTGTTGGCCCGCGAGCGTACGGCTGAAAAAATCGAAGTCCGCGTCTGCGAACGCTTTCGGCAGAAGGTCGGCCGCCTCGTGCAGCACGTGCCAGCGCAGGTACGCCTTGAGGTCGCCCATCGCGCTCAAGGTGATCAGCTTGTCGAGGGCCCGCAGGTACTCGGGGACCGCCACATTGATCGTCAACAGTCGCGGCGCTTCCGCGGCCTGGGCGTACTTGCGCCAGCTGAAGTTCGGCGACAGCGCCTGCAGCTCGTTGATCGTCATCGGGTGCTGGGTACTGGCGGGATCGCGCCGTTTCACGCGATCGAGCATCGCCGAGGCTAGTGTGGTTTCGAATGCGAGCACGGCGTTCGCGTCAGCGGCTGCCTGTTCGGCCGGTTCACCAGCCAGACCGAACATCTTCTGCATGGCGGCGACATATTTCACGCGCAGCGCCACCGACGGCTCGTCCGTCTTCAGGTAGTAATCGCGGTCCGGTAATGACAGGCCGGCCTGATCGACGCTCGCGATCTCGTTTGTGGCGTCGGTCAGATCCGTCTCCGCGCCGAAGTGAAAGAGCGCCGGCACGCCGTACGCATGAAGGTGCGCGATGAGAATCGGCAGATCGTCCGGGTTGAGAATCTCCTCGATGGTTGCGAGATCAGAACCGATCGGGGCGAGGCCGTCCGCGTCGACCTTCGACTCGTCCATGCACGCGGCGTAGTAGTCCGCCGCCTTCTTCCGATCGCCTTCTGCGCCGGGCGCTTCGAGGATGTGCCGGAGAACGGTGAAATTGCGATCTTGCACCTCCGCGAACCGTCCGTACGATCGCTTGTCGGTGGGAACCGGGTGTTTGGCGATCCACCCGCCGCAGGCGAACTGGTAGAAATCGGTGCAGGGATCGATCTTGCGGTCCAGCGCGTCGATCTCTATACCGGACGCTGCGGTGGACCTGCGGCCCTGCGCGTTGTCTCCAGATGTCGCGGAGAGCGCCAGCGCCAGCGCCAGCGGCGCGGCGACGAAAGTAAAGGCGAAGATGGGCCGACGCATGGTTTGTCTTCCTTCACAGCCAAGGTACAATTAGCGATTGGCCTACAGCCGAGAGGCTGCGCAGCCGACACATTCGACGAGCTGAAAGGATTCTGTGTCCCAGAGATATATCGCCCCCAAAGACGCGGCGGAGCTTGACGCCACCGAAACCCGGGAGTGGCTCGACTCGCTGGATTATGTGCTGCAGAGCGGCGGCCCCGCAAAGGTCGCGCGCCTGCTTCGCGAGTTGACCATCCACGCGCGCCAGAACGGCGTCAAGCTGCCCTTCACCGCCAACACGCCCTACATCAACACCATTTCCGCTGACGACCAGGCGCTGATGCCGGGCAGTCCGGATCTTGAGCGCCGCATCAAGAGCATGGTCCGCTGGAACGCCGCGGCCATGGTCGTGCGCGCGAACAAGGCGGAAGAGGGCATCGGCGGTCACATCTCGACCTTCGCATCGGCGGCGACGCTGTACGAAGTCGGGTTCAATCATTTCTTTCGTGGCCGAACGGAAGGTGACCCCAACGACGGCGACGTCATCTTCTTCCAGGGACACGCGGCTCCCGGCATCTACGCGCGCGCGTATCTCGAAGGACGCATCGACGAAACGCACCTCGAGAACTTCCGCCGCGAGACAAAACCCGAAGGCGGACTCTCGTCGTATCCGCACCCGTGGCTGATGCCCGACTTCTGGGAATACCCCACGGTGTCGATGGGCCTCGGTCCGCTGATGGCGATCTATCAGGCGCGCTTCATGCGCTACCTCGAGGATCGCAACCTGAAGCCGCACTCGAACGCGAAAGTCTGGGCGTTCCTCGGCGACGGCGAGACCGACGAACCCGAAGCGCTCGGCGCCATCACGCTGCCGGCTCGCGAAAAACTCGACAACCTCATCTTCGTCGTCAACTGCAACCTGCAGCGGCTCGACGGCCCGGTGCGCGGCAACGGCCAGATCATCCAGGAACTCGAAGCGGCGTTCCGCGGCGCGGGCTGGAACGTGATCAAGGCGATCTGGGGCCGCGAATGGGATCCGATTCTCGCCAAGGATCGCGACGGCCTGCTGGTCAAGCGCATGGGCGAGATCGTCGACGGTCAGTATCAGAAGTACGCCGTCGAATCCGGCGCCTACGTGCGCGAACATTTCTGGGGCGCCGATCCGCGACTGCTCGACATGGTCAAGCACCTGTCGGACGACCAGCTGAAGAAGATGACGCTCGGCGGCCACGACCCGGTCAAGGTCTACAACGCCTACAAGGCGGCGGTCGAGCACAAGGGCGGTCCTTCCGTGATCCTCGCGCGCACGATCAAGGGCTACGGCCTGGGCGAAGCCGGCGAGGGCAAGAACATCACGCACCAGCAGAAGAAGATGAACGAAGAGGAGTTGCGCGCGTTCCGCACCCGCTTCGGGATTCCGATCTCCGATGCGGAAGTCGGCAAGACCCCGTTCTTCCGTCCCGCCGAAGACAGCATCGAGATCAAATACATGCGCGAGAAGCGCAAGGCGCTCGGCGGCTACGTGCCGACACGCAAGGTGCGCGCCGAAGCACTGAAGCCGGTCGCGCCCGAACTCTTCGAGGAATTCCATAAGGGCACCGACGGCCGCAAAGCGTCGACGACGATGGTGTTCGTGCGGATGCTGTCGAAGCTGCTGCGCGACCCGGAGATTGGGCGGCTGGTCGTCCCAATCGTTCCCGACGAAGCGCGCACGTTCGGCATGGAAGCGCTGTTCCGCCAGGTCGGCATCTACTCGCACGCCGGCCAGGTCTACGAACCGGTCGACATGGACACCCTGCTCTATTACAAGGAAGCGTCCGACGGCCAGATTCTCGAGGAAGGCATCAACGAAGCCGGATCGATGTCGTCGTTCATCGCCGCCGGCACCGCCTACGCGACGCATGGCGTGAACACGATTCCCTTCTTCATCTACTACTCGATGTTCGGCTTCCAGCGGATCGGCGACCTGATTTGGGCGGCCGGCGACGCGCGCGCGCGGGGCTTCCTGCTCGGCGGCACCTCGGGTCGCACGACGCTGGCCGGCGAGGGTCTGCAGCATCAGGACGGCAACAGCCAGCTGTTCGCGATGGTCTATCCCAACTGCGTCAGCTACGACCCGGCGTTTGCCTACGAGATCGCGGTCATCATCGAGGACGGCATCAAGCGGATGTACGTCGATCAGGAAAGCATCTTCTACTACCTGACGGTAATGAATGAGCAGTACGCGATGCCGGAGATGCCGGTGGGCGCGCGCGAAGGCATCCTGAAGGGGATCTACAAGTGTCGCGCGGCGTCGAAGCCAAAGGCGGCGCTGCGCGCGCAGCTGTTCGGCAGCGGTGCGATCCTGCCGGAAGTCATCAAGGCGCAGGAGATTCTCGAATCGAAGTATGACGTGGCCGCCGATGTCTGGAGCGTGACGAGCTACACGGAACTCTACCGCGACGGTCACGCGGCCGAGCGCTGGAACATGCTGCACCCAGGCGACACGCAGCGTGTGCCGTACGTGACGCAGTGCCTCAAGAGCGCGCCCGGCGTGCTGATTGCGGCGTGCGACTACGTGAAGGCGATGCCCGACTCGATCGATCGCTGGCTGCCGCGTCCGCTGACGGTGCTCGGCACCGACGGGTTCGGGCGCAGCGAGACCCGCGCCTCGTTGCGGGAGTTTTTCGAAGTCGACTACCGGTACGTGGTCGTCGCCACGCTGGCGGCGCTCGCGCGAGACGGCAAGATCGACGCGTCGATCGTCGCCCAGGCGATCACGACGCACAACATCAATCCCGACAAGGTGAACCCGGCGGTCTCGTAAATGGATTTCACACTTCCAGAACTCGGCGAACAGATTGAGGGCGGCGACGTCCTGCGCGTGCTGGTGAAGGCGGGCGACACGCTCGTCAAGGAACAACCGGTCCTCGAGCTCGAGACCGACAAGGCGACGATCGAAGTGCCCTCGTCGGTCGCGGGCACGGTGACAGCGATCAAGGTCAAGGCGGGCGACAAGGTCAAGGTCGGGCAGGCGATCTTCAGCTACGACGAAAGCGCCGGCGCGAAGGCGGGCCAAGGCACAGCGGCAGCTGCGAAAGCGGTTGCACCGAAGAAGGCCGAAGAAACCGAAGACATGCAGCCCGACGTTCAGGTGGCGGATCAGTCCACCAAACCGGACAAGAGTGGCGTGAAGGATCCGACGGTCGGCCCGCAGGCCGCGGCCGGCGGTCATACCGATGTCGGGCGTCCCGATCGCGGCACCAACGTCGTCGATATCACGCGCGGCGCGCGCGCGGTTGCCGAAGCGGCGTCACCAGACACGCCGCCCGCGCCCGCGGCGCCGTCCGTGCGCCGCACGGCGCGTGAGCTTGGCGTCGACGTCATCGACGTCAAGGGCACGGGGCCCAACGGCCGCATCTCGATCGAAGACGTGAAAGAGCACGTCAAGCGACTGGTCACGAGCGGCGTCGGCCGTGGCGGCGCCGCGTCGATCGCGCTGCCGGACTTCACGCGCTGGGGCGCCGTCGAGCGCCAGCCGATGCGCGCGGTGCGGCGCAAGACCGCCGAGCATCTCAGCGCGGCGTGGGCGACCATCCCGCACGTCACGCAGTGCGACCTCGCGGATATCACCGCGCTCGAAGCGATCCGGAAGCAATACTCGAAACAGGTCGAGGCGGCGGGCGGCAGCCTCACGGTGACGTCGATCGCACTCAAGGTCGTGGCCGCGGCGCTCAAGGTGTTCCCGCAATTCAACGCTTCGATCGACCTCGCTGCCGACGAGATCATCGTCAAGAAGTTCGTGAACATCGGCGTCGCCGTGGATACGGATCGCGGTCTGCTGGTGCCGGTCGTCAAGAACGCGGACCAGAAGAACATCGTGCAGTTGTCGGTGGAGCTCGCGCAGCTCTCCGAGAAGGCGCGCACGCGCAAGATTGCGCTCGAGGAGATGCAGGGCGGCTGCTTCAGCATTTCGAACCTCGGCGGCATCGGCGGCACCTACTTCACGCCGATCGTCAACGCGCCGGAAGTCGCGATCCTCGGCATCTCGCGCGCCAAGATGGAGCCGATCTACAACAAGGAGAGCGGCCAATTCGTGCCGCGCTTCATGCTGCCACTCTCGCTCTCCTATGATCACCGCGTGATCGACGGCGCCGACGGCATCCGCTTCCTGCGCTGGGTCGTCGAAGCGCTCGAGCAACCCTTCTTACTCGCGCTCAACGGATAACTCCTGCGCCTATGATTTCGACTCAGCTTGTTGTTGTCGGCGGCGGCCCTGGTGGGTACGCGGCTGCGTTCCTGGCCGCGGATCTCGGCCTCAGCGTCGCGCTCGTCGATCCGGAAGTGAACCCCGGCGGCGTCTGCGTCTACCGCGGTTGCATTCCGTCCAAGGCGCTCCTCCACGTGGCGAAACTGATCGACGAATCGCGCCATGCGAAGGCGTGGGGCATCGCGTTCGGCGAGCCGACGATCAATCTCGACCAGTTGCGCGAGTTCAAGAACAACGTTGTCAAGCGGCTGACCAGCGGCACCGGTCAGCTCGCGAAGCATCGCAAGGTGAACTACATCCAGGGGTGGGCGGAGATCGTCGATGCGCACAGCCTGCGCGTGAAGCTCGTCGCCGGCGGCGAGGAGACCGTGCAGTTCGAGCACGCGATCCTCGCCACGGGTTCGCTCCCGGCGATTCCGCCGATGCTCAAGATCGACGATCCGCGCGTGATGGATTCGACGGCCGCGCTCGATCTGCCCGACATTCCGAAATCACTGCTCGTCGTCGGCGGCGGCTACATCGGCCTCGAACTGGGTTCGGTCTACGCCGCCCTCGGCAGCGCGGTCACCGTCGTCGAGATGACGCCGGGATTGCTGCCGGGCGCCGACCGCGATCTCGTCGACATCCTCGCCAAACGCATCAGCCAGACGATGAAGAGCGTGCTGCTGGAGACGAGGGTCGTGCAGATGAAAGCGGAGGCGAAAGGGATCCGCGTGACGTTCGAAGGAAAAGCCGAGGCCAAGGAGCAACTGTTCGACCGCGTGCTCGTGGCGGTTGGCCGCCGGCCGAACTCCGCCATTCCCGGTCTCGACAAGACCAGTGTGCAGGTGGATTCGCGCGGCTTCATCATGGTGGACGAGCAGCGGCGCACGCACGAGCCGTCGATCTTCGCGATCGGCGACGTCGTCGGCGAGCCGATGCTGGCGCACAAGGCGTCGCACGAAGGGCGCGTGGCCGTGGAAGTGATGGCGGGCGAGAACGTCGCGTTCGCGCCGCGGGCGATTCCGGCGGTGGTCTTCACCGACCCCGAGCTGGCGTGGTGCGGCCTCACCGAGGCGCAGGCGGCGAAAGAAGGCCGACACGTGACCGTCGCGAAGTTCCCGTGGGGCGCGTCAGGCCGCGCGATCTCGATCGATCGCACGGATGGACTGACGAAACTGATTCTCGATCCTGACACGGAGCGGCTGCTTGGCGTCGGCTTGGTTGGACCTGGCGCAGGGGAACTGATCGCGGAAGGCGTCCTCGCGATCGAGATGGGCGCGACCGCGACTGACCTGAAGCTGACGATCCACCCGCACCCGACGCTCACCGAGACGATGATGGAGTCGGCCGAGGTGTTCTTCGGTCAGGCCACGCACGTCTATCGGCCCAAACGCGGCTGATTTCTAGGTTCTTACTTCCAAGTTCTAACTTTCGACTCTGGTCACAGAGCCGGACGACGTCCAGCGAAGGAATTCCGCGGCGACGAGCACGTCGATCACCTTGCGGCAGACCTCGTGTTCGAGTCCCCTGAAGCCAGTCCCTTGCCGCCTTCTTCGCGAGCCTTGCGTTCCATGGACGATCTGGTCAGCAACATGCAAACCAGAATTGCATGCGATCGCAAAATGAGAAATCAGGCCTGTTTTTGAGCGGTCAGAAATCGCCGGTATGTGCGATCACACATTGTTGTATGTCTGATTTAGAAGTCATACAAAAACGTCGTTTTACATTTCAGACGCCAGAGAAGGTACGTTTCTCGAATCTGACAAAAATGTCTGGCAACTATTTCAACACGACAGGAATGTAGTATGGAGACCATGGCGACCAGCCGCGTGACGCGGCCCCACACAACGACGACGACGCCACCGCCCGATGTTGACGCCCCGACGCGGGAAGCCCGCCGCCTGTCGACGCTGCTGGAAGTCAGCCAGGCGTTGTCTGGCACGCTGAACCTGAAGGCGTCGCTCCACCGGGTGCTCGAGATTCTCGCCCGCCACCACGGCGCGGTCCGCGGCATCGTGTCGGTGATGGACCAGGACGGAGACCTGCGCGTGGAGGCCGCCGACGGCATCGGCGACGGTTCGCGCCTCGTGCGGTATCGCATGGGGGAAGGCATCACCGGCAAGGTGGTGCAGAGCGGCAAGCCGATCGTGGTGCCGCACGTCAGCCGCGAACCGGCGTTTCTGCATCGCGCCGCGAGGCGTCCTGAGCTGTCGCACCAGGAGCTGAGCTTCGTGTGCGTGCCGATCAGCCTGAACCGGCGCGCCATCGGCGCGCTGGCCATCGACCTGAAGTACAAGGCCGAGCGGAATTTCGATCGCAGCACCAAGTTCCTCGGCGTCGTCGCCTCGATGATCGCGCAGGCGGTGAAGATCCATCGGCTGATCGAAGAGGACAAGAAGACGCTGGTGGACGAGAACACGCACCTGCGGCAGGAGCTGCGCGAACGCTACGACTTCTCGAACCTGGTCGGCAGCAGCGGCCCGATGCGACAGATCTTCGAGCAGGTCACGCAGGTGGCCGGCACCAACACCACCGCGCTGATCCGCGGCGAGTCGGGCACGGGCAAGGAACTGATTGCCCACGCGATCCACTACAGCTCGCTGCGCGCGAAGAAGCCGCTTGTCAAGGTGAGCTGCGCGGCGCTGCCGGACAGCCTGATCGAGTCGGAGCTCTTCGGCTACGAGAAGGGCGCGTTCACCGGCGCCGAGGCGCGCAAGAAAGGGCGCTTCGAGCTGGCCGAGGGCGGCACGCTGTTCCTCGACGAGATCGGCGACATCAACCTGGCGACCCAGGTGAAGCTGCTGCGCGTGCTGCAGGAGCGCGAGTTCGAGCGCGTCGGCGGCACCGAGACAATCAAGTCCAACGTGCGTCTGATTGCGGCGACCAACAAGGATCTCGAGAAGGCGATCGCGGCCGGCACGTTCCGCGAGGATCTCTATTACCGCCTGAATGTCTTCACGTTGTTCATTCCGCCGCTGCGCGAGCGCAAGGCGGACATGCTGCTGCTGGTAGATCACTTCCTCGAGAAGTTCGCGCGCGAGCACAAGCGCAACATCAAGCGCATCTCGACGCCGGCGATCGACATGCTGGCCAGCTATCACTGGCCGGGCAACGTGCGCGAGCTCGAGAACACGCTCGAGCGCGCCGTGCTGATGTGCGATGGGGAAGTGGTGCATGGGCATCACCTGCCGCCGTCCCTGCAGACCGCCGAGGCGTCCGGCACGATCACGCGCGTCTCGCTGAGCGACGCGGTCGGCGCCTACGAAAAGGATCTGCTGCAGGACGCGCTGAAGACCACCCGGGGCAACCGCGCCAGGGCAGCGCGCCTGCTCGACACCACCGAACGGATCATCAACTACAAGGTCCGCCAGTACGGGATCGACGCGAAGCGGTTCAAGAGCTAACGCACGAGGGCGGGTGGGTCGCGTGGGTCAGGTAGGTCAAGTAGGTCAGGTAGGTCAGGTAGGTCAAGTAGGTCAAGTAGGTCAGGTGGGTCAGGTGGGTCAGGCGGGTCGGACGGATGGTCCGGGCCAAACCATTTTGTTGCGGCCTTGGCGGCCTTTGCGTTCCTTGAATATCTATCGAGATGCGGCCGCGTAGGCGTCGGCGGTTTCGTGCGCGTGGTACGAGCTGCGCACGAGCGGACCGGACTCGACGTGGACGAATCCCATGGCGAGCGCCTCGCGCTTGAGGTCGGCGAACTCGTCGGGATGATAGAAGCGGACCATCGGCGAGTGCTGCGCCGTGGGTCGCAGGTACTGTCCGACCGTCAGTATGCCGCAGCCGGCATTGCGGAGATCGCGGAACGTCGCCAGCAACTCCTCGCGTTCCTCGCCCAGTCCCACCATCACACCGGTCTTCGTCGGGATGTCCGGCGCGTAGCAGCGCGACCGGTCGAGCAGCTCCAGCGTGCGCGCGTAGCGGCCGCCCGATCGCGCCATCTTGTAGAGGCGCGGCACGGTCTCGGTGTTGTGGTTGAGGACGTCCGGGCGCGCGTCGAGCACGGCGTGCAGCGCCGCCTCGTTGCCCTGGAAATCCGGAATCAGCACTTCGATGCGGCACGTCGCGAGGCGCGCGCGCGTTTCGCGAATCGTGTCGGCGAAGATCGACGCGCCGCCGTCCGGCAGGTCGTCGCGATCCACCGACGTGATGACCACGTAGTTGAGGTCCAGCGTGCGGATCGCTTCAGCGACGCGGACGGGCTCTGCGGTGTCGACTTCGGTGGGGCGGCCGTGCGCGACCGCGCAGTACGAGCACGCGCGCGTGCAGACGTCGCCGAGGATCATGAACGTCGCGGTGCCGTGGTTCCAGCATTCGCCGATGTTCGGGCACTGCGCCTCCTCACACACCGTGTGAAGGTTCAGCTCGCGCATCAGGCCCTTGAGACGGAGATAGCTCGGCGAACCGGGCGCCCGCACCTTCAGCCAGTCCGGTTTGGGCACGCGCGGCAGCGGGGCCGTGGCGGGGGTCAGCGCAATGACGCGAGGCACTTCTCTGTATTATATCGGCCCAGGACCAATCGTGGACAGCGCCATCACCGCCCAAGCCCTTGGCGTCCCGGAGATCTTCAACGCCGCGACGTATTTCGTTGATCGCAACGTGACCCTCGGCCGCGGCGGGCAGATCGCGATCGAGTGCGGCGACGCGCGCATCACCTACGATGAGGTGCTGCGCCACGTGAACCGGTGCGGCAGCGCTCTGCGCGGCATCGACGTGCGCGCCGAGGACCGCGTCCTGCTGCTCCTGCTTGACGGTCCCGAGTTCGTCTACAGCTTCTTCGGCGCGATCAAGATCGGCGCGGTGCCGGTGCCGTTGAACACGCTGTGGAAGCCGGCGGACTACCAGTACGTGATCCGAGACTCGCGCGCCAGCGTGCTGATCGTCAGCGCCGAACTGCTCGACACGATCGACGCGATCCCTCTCGCCGATCGCCGCTCTCTCCGCCACATCATCGTCGTCGGCGGGGAGGAGACGCGGACGCATCCGTCGTTCACACTGTTCGAGTCGCAGGGGTCACCCGACCTCGAGGCGGAGCCGACCAGCCGCGACGCGCCGGCGTTCTGGCTCTACTCGTCAGGCAGCACGGGCGCGCCGAAAGGGTGCGTGCACCTGCAGCACGACATGGTGGTCTGCGCGGAGCTGTTCGGCAAGGGCGTGCTCGGCATCCGCGCCGAGGATCGGTGTTACAGCGTCGCGAAGCTGTTCTTCGCGTACGGACTTGGGAACGGCCTGTACTTTCCGTTCTCGGTCGGCGCGACGACGATCCTGTGGCCTGGGGCGCCGGCGCCGGAGCACGTGTACGCCGTCATCGAGAAACATCGGCCGACCCTGTTCTTCTCGGTGCCGACCGGCTACGGGATGTTGCTCGCCCACAGCAGTGGCGCTCGTGGCGCGAACCTTCAGGTCTGCGATTTCAATCTCTCGACGATCCGCCTCGCGGTGTCCGCAGGAGAGGCTCTGCCGTCTGCGTTGTACGATCGGTTCAAGAAGCGTTTCGGTGTCGACATCATCGATGGCATCGGATCGACCGAGACGCTGCACATGTTCATCTCGAATCGCCCTGATGCCCTTCGTCCGGGATCGAGCGGCCTGCTCGTGCGCGGCTACGAGGCGCGCCTGCTGAGCGACGAGCGTGAGCGCGTCCTGCCTGGCGAGATCGGCAATCTCTGGATCCGCGGCGACTCGGTTTGCGCGGGCTACTGGAATCAGCACGAGAAGACCAAGAACACGATCGAGGGACACTGGATCAGCACCGGCGACAAGTACTCGCAGGATGTGGACGGGTTCTACTGGTACGCCGGACGCACCGACGACATGCTGAAGGTCGGCGGACTGTGGGTGAGTCCGGTTGAAGTCGAGAACGCGCTCGTCGCCCACGACGCCGTCCGCGAGTGCGGCGTTGTCGGGCACGAGGATCACGACGGTCTGGTGAAGCCGATGGCGTTCGTCGTGCTGCGCGACGGCGTGACGGGATCGCCGGAGATGGCCGACGAGCTGCAGCAGTGTGTCCGCGCGCGGCTGGCGGAGTACAAGCGCCCGCGCTGGGTCGAGTTCGTCGCTGATTTGCCGAAGACCGCGACCGGCAAGATCCAGCGTTTCCGGCTGCGTGAGCGCTAGCCGGCTACTTCACCGACCATGACGTCGGTCTCGCCGGCGAAATAGTTCGGCACGTCGCTGAGCACCTGACCCATGCGCGGATCCTGCATGCACTGCTGGACCGCGGCCGGCGACTCGAAGTAGGCGCTGAAGACGTACTGATATGGCGCGGTGAAGCCGGGAACGCTGCCGGAGACTTTCACGACCTCGGCCTTCGTCATGCCGAGCGCAGTCATGATGCCGCCGGCCATCGGAATGTGTTTGTCGAAGTAGTACTTCGCATCGAACGGCGCGCCCTGTTTGTAGCAGACTCTCAGCACGGTCATGGGTGGATCCTTCCGCGCGGACTCTATCATGTGCGTGTCAGGCTGCCGCACGACGCGGCTCGCGATCGGCGGCTAGGAGTGTCTGAGCCCGGCGATCAGGTAGTCCGCGAAGCGATCCGCGATTTCCTGCGAGGTGGCGGGACCGTCGGGGTTGAACCAGCGCGGGATCCAGTTCACGGCGCCGAGCAGCGCGAACGCAAGGAACTTCGGATCAGCCTGGACGAATGTGCCGTTCGCCATGCCCTCCTGAAGGACCTTCCGGATGCCGCGATCGAATGCGTCGCGACGCACGATGACCACCTTCAAGTGCGCGGGTGAGAGCGCTTCGAGATCCAGGAACAGCGCGGTGCCGTGCAGTTCGTCGAGGATCGTATGCACGAAGGCGACGATCAGCCGCCGCAGCTTCGCGTCTGGCGCCGCCGCGTCCTGTTCGATGTCCTCGAGCAGGCGCAGGAGACGGTCGAGCGAATACTGATGGCACGCAAAGAGAATCTCTTCCTTGTTCTTGAAGTAGTAGTAGAGGTTACCCTTCTTCATCTGCAGCGCCGATGCGATCTGCTCGACCGTCGCGCCGTGATACCCGAGGCGGCGAAACGCTTTCGCCGCGCTGGTCAGGATATCGACGCGGGTCGGCGCCAGCGGGTCGGCGTTGCGCGGCCGCGCCGGCCGGCGCCGAGCGCGTTTCACGGCCGTCGGGGGCAGGGATCCTGTTGACTCGATGGTTGCCACAGCTCTAAAGTAGTTTGAACGAGCGTTCAATTTCAATGATCACTTTTGACACCCACCCCGATTCCTACAAGCACTGGAAACTGACGTTCGATGGCCCGATCGCCACGCTCTCGATGGACGTGCGCGAAGACGCGGGCCTCTCCCAGGACTACAAGCTGAAACTCAACTCGTACGACCTGGCTGTCGATATCGAACTCGCCGACGCCATCCAGCGCCTGCGCTTCGAGCATCCCGAGGTCCGCACCGTCATCGTCTCGTCGCTGAAGGAACGCATCTTCTGCGCCGGGGCGAACATCATGATGCTGCGCGGCTCGTCGCACGTCGCCAAGGTGAACTTCTGCAAGTTCACGAACGAGACCCGCTTGGCGATGGAAGATGCGAGCCGGCATTCCGGATTGAAGTTTCTCGCCGCGCTCAACGGCATCTGCGCCGGCGGCGGCTACGAACTCGCCCTGGCGTGCGACGACATCCTGCTCGTGGACGACGGCAATTCCGCGGTGAGTCTGCCGGAGGCGCCACTGCTCGCCGTGCTGCCAGGCACCGGCGGCCTCACGCGTCTGGTGGACAAGCGGCACGTGCGCCGCGACCGCGCCGATTTCTTCAGCACGCTGGTCGAGGGCGTGAAGGGAAAGCGCGCGGTTGAATGGAAGCTGGTTGACGCGGTGTCTCCAACCAGCCAGTTCAAGGACGCCGTGCAAAAGCGCGCGCACGCGCTGGCCGCGTCCTCCGATCGGCCGGCGAGCGGTCCGGGCATCACCCTCAATCCGCTCAACCCCACGGTCACCGAATCGTCGCTTACCTACTCGGCGGTGACGATGACGCTGAATCGCGAGCGGCGCACGGCGGACCTCACCATTCAGGCGCCAACCGCGCCGCAGCCAACCACGCCTGAGGACATCCGGAAGGCCGGCGATCAGTTCTGGGCACTGCGCGCATTCCGCGAACTGGACGATGCGCTGCTGCGGCTGCGCGTGAACGAACCGGAGATCGGCACGGTCGTGATTCGGACACAAGGAGATGGCGGCGCCGTGATTGCCGTCGACAAGACATTGCTCGCGCACCAGTCGCACTGGGCCGTGCGCGAGATCATCCTGTTCATGAAGCGCACGCTGAAGCGCGTGGACCTGACGTCGCGCACCTTTTTCGCGTTCATCGAAACCGGCTCCGCCTTCGCGGGCTCGTTATTCGAACTTGCACTCGCCGCCGATCGCTCCTACATGTTCCACGACGATGACGAGAAGAACATCGTCGCGCTGTCGCCAATGAACTTCGGCCCCCTGACGATGAGCAACGGGCTGACGCGGCTGCAAACGCGCTTCCTGGACGATCCGGCGAAGATCGCGGAACTGCAGGCGCACGGCGAGCCGTTCAATGCGGCCGATGCAGACGAGGCCGGACTGGTGACGTTCGCGCCGGACGAGATCGATTGGGACGATGAAGTACGGCTGGCGGTCGAAGCGCGCGCGGCGTTTTCACCGGACGCGATGACCGGTCTCGAGGCCAACCTCCGCTTCGCGGGACCAGAGACGATGGAGACGAAAATCTTCGGACGGCTGACGGCGTGGCAGAACTGGATCTTCCAGCGGCCGAATGCCGTCGGCGAGAAGGGCGCGCTCAAGGTCTATGGGCAGCAGGGGCGGCCCGAGTTCGATTGGAAGAGGACGTAGACATGATCTCCGCCGAAAAGATCCCGAATAACGTCAACCTGTCGGGTAACAAGCGGCTGCAGCGCGCGCTCGAGCACTGGCAGCCGAAATATATCCAGTGGTGGAAGGAGATGGGCCCGCAGGGCTTTCAGGACTACCACCAGGTCTACGTCCGCACCGCGATCAGCGTGGACCCGGAAGGCTGGGCGCACTTCGAGTACGTGAAGCTGCCGGAGTACCGGTGGGGCATCTTCCTCGCCGACCCGGTGCACGATCGCAAAATCGGTTTCGGCGACTTCTACGGCCAGGATGTCTGGCAGGAAGTGCCGGGCGAGTTCCGCAACCAGCTGCGGCGGTTGATCGTGACGCAGGGCGACACCGAGCCGGCCAGCGTCGAGCAACAGCGGCTGCTCGGCCAGCGCTGCCCGAGCATGTATGACCTGCGCAATCTGTTTCAGGTCAACGTGGAAGAGGGCCGCCACCTCTGGGCGATGGTCTACCTGCTGCATTCGTACTTCGGCCGTGACGGCCGCGACGAAGCGGAGGAGTTGCTCGAGCGCCAGAGCGGCAACCGCGACAAGCCGCGCATCCTCGAAGCCTTCAACGAGCCGATCGACAACTGGCTCGACTTCTTCATGTTCACGATGTTCACCGACCGCGACGGCAAATCGCAGCTGATGTCGTTGTCGGAGAGCTCGCTCGATCCGCTGGCGCGCACCACCAAGTTCATGCTGACCGAGGAAGCGCACCACATGTTCGTCGGCGAGACGGGCATCGCGCGCATCCTCGAGCGCACCTGTCAGCTGATGAAGATGGCCGGCTTCTCCGAGGACGTGCGGAAGGTCGGCGGCATCGACATCGCGACGATTCAGAAGCACCTGAATCAGTGGTTCAGCCTCAGCCTCGATCTGCACGGCAGCGAGGTGTCGAGCAACGCCGCGTCCTATTTCGCCAACGGCCTCAAGGGCCGCGCCAAAGAGGACACCTTCGACGAGCACATCGTCAAGAACGCCTACTACAGCATGGAGTTCTTCGAGGAAGGCAAGGCGGTCACGAAAGAGGTGCTGATGCGCAACGCGATGAACGAGGTGCTGCGCGATTGGTATGTCGGCGACTGCGCGGCAGGCGTCATCCGCTGGAATCGGATCCTCGAATCGCACGGCATGTCGGATCGTCTCGTGCTGCCGGACCGCAAGTTTCACCGTGGCATCGGGATGTATGCCGGCTTCCACTTCGATCCCAACGGCGTGCCGCTGAGCGCGGAGCAGTGGGAGAAGCGGAAGTACGATTGGCTGCCGTCAGCCAAGGACACCGAGTATCTGCTGAGCATCATGGACAAGCCGGTGTACGAGCCCGGGAAGTTCGCGAACTACATCGCACCGCCGAGACGCGGGATCAACCAGCAGCCGATCGACTTCGAATACGTGCGCACAGAGCGGTAGAGCGGGTACGCCGCATACGATCAATATGGGTTGGATGGCGAGCGTGGTGGGCTTGCTCGTGCTCGTTATCGCTGTGTCAGCACCATCAGGATGGTCAGCACAATCATCACCACCACGGTGATCCACGCGATGACGTTGAACGTGCGCGAGTTCACATGGTCGCCCATCAGCTCGCGATCGTTGGTGAGCATCAGCATGAAGATCAGCACGAACGGCAGGACGATGCCGTTGAACACCTGCGACAGCACCGACACGTAGACCAGCGGCAGCCGTGGCACCAGCAGCACTCCCGCGCCAATCACGATGATCAGCGTGTAGAGCCAGTAAAAGACCGGCGCCTCGTGAAATTTCTTGTCGAGGCCGGATTCGAACCCCAGGCCTTCGCACACCGCATACGCCGTCGAAATCGGCAGGATCGACGCGGCGAAAATCGACGCGTTGAACAATCCTGCGGCGAAGAGCAGGTAGGCGTACTCGCCGGCGAGCGGTCGCAGGGCCTGCGCGGCGTCCGCGGCGTCCGTCACCTCGTGGTGCCCGCTCGCAAACAGCGTGGCTGCGCACGCGACGATGATGAACCACGCGACGACGTCCGTGAAGATGCAGCCGAGAATGACGTCCCAGCGCGACGCGCGATATTGCCGCGCGGTGATCCCCTTCTCGACGATCGACGCCTGCAGGTAAAACTGCATCCACGGCGCGATAGTCGTGCCGACGAGCGCGATGACCATGGACACGTAGCCATAGTTGCGCATCCCGATCTCTTTCGGCCGCGAGATGGTGGACAGCGCTGCCGTCTTCCAGTCAGGGTGCGCCAGCAGTCCCGCCACGATGTAGCACAGATAGAACGCCGACGCCGCCAGGAACACCTTTTCCAGGCTCTGATAGGTGCCCTTGACGACCATCACCCACACGAGCAGCGCGGCGGCCGGCACGACCACGTAGCGGGACGCGCCGAACAGTTCGAGGCTGCTCGCGACGCCGGCGAACTCCGCGACAACGTTCGTGAGATTGAGCACCACCAGCGCGGCCATCAGCAGGAAGGTGACGCGAAAGCCGAATTCTTCGCGGATCAGGTCGCTGAGTCCCTTGCCGGTGACGGCGCCCATGCGCGCGGACATTTCCTGGACCACGACCAGCGCGATGGTGATCGGAATCATCGTCCACAGCAGCGAGTAGCCGAACTGCGCGCCGGCGATCGAGTAGGTCCAGATGCCGCCGGCATCGTTGTCGACGCTGGCCGTGATGAACCCGGGTCCGATGATCGCGAGCACGATCATCACCCGCGCGCGCCAGCCCTTGCGGAAGAAGTGCATGGCTGGCTAATCCTTGTGCCGCAGCATCGTGATCACGTCGTCGGCCGTGATGATGCCCGCGATCCGCCCGTGCTCGTCGACGACGGCGAGGGTGATCAGGTTGTATTTGTCGAACAGCGCGGCGACCTCGTCCTGCGGTGTGTCTGGCGCGCAGGAGATGTACGGTTCGCTCAGCTCCGAGAGCTGGACAGCCGGTGACGTCACGGCGATTGTCACGAGCGGCACTGCACCCACGAGCTTGTTTGCGGGTCCGGTGAGGTAGATGGTCGCCACGGCTTCGGCGCTGCCTTCGAACGCCTTCAGCGCCTCGATCGCATCGGCGACGGTAGCGGACTCGGCGACGGAGATGAATTCGGTGGTCATGCGTCCGGCGGCCGTGTGCTCGCCGAACTCGAGGAGCTGCGTCACTTCGTGCCGTTCTTCAGGCTGCATCTCCTGGAGAATTTCGTCGGAGTGCGTTTCGGTGAGCTCGCCGAGGAGGTCGGCTGCCGCGTCGGGATCCATTTCCTCGACGATGTCGGCTGCGCGATCCTTGTCGAGC
>JANYHS010000060.1 GCA_025358945.1 Acidobacteriota bacterium | reverse complement strand
TGGGAGTCGCCCATGGCGAGTGGGGTCCTGAGGCGCTTCCCGAATCGCCGCAGGCATTCGGGCTGCAGTATCTCGGTCTCGTGGGCCTGGCCGATCCGGTGCGCCCCGGTGTGCCTGCCGCCATCGAAGAATGTCAGTCGGCGCGCATTCGGGTCGTAATGATCACCGGCGACTATCCGGCAACCGCCATGAGCATCGCACGGCAGATCGGCCTCGCGCGTGTGGAACTCTGCCTGACGGGAGCCGACGTCGCGCGCATGAACGACATCGAACTCCAGCGGCGCGTGCAGGACGTCGACATCTTTGCGCGCATCGTCCCCGAACAGAAGCTCCGGCTTGTGACGGCCCTGAAGACCAGCGGCGAGGTCGTCGCGATGACCGGAGACGGCGTCAACGATGCCCCTGCACTCAAAGCGGCGGACATCGGCATCGCCATGGGCGGGCGTGGAACAGACGTGGCCCGCGAAGCCGCGGCGCTGGTCCTCCTGGACGATGATTTCTCGTCGATCGTACAGGCCGTCCGCCTGGGCCGACGCATCTACGACAACATCGAGAAGGCGACGGCGTACGTGTTCGCGATCCACGTGCCGATCGCCGGCATCTCGCTGATCCCGGTGCTCTTCGGCTGGCCGCTCGTATTGATGCCGGTGCATGTGATCTTCATGGAGCTGATCATCGACCCGGCCTGCTCCATCGCGTTCGAGATGGAGCCGGAAGAAACCGATGTGATGGCGCGCCCACCGCGCGATCCACAACAGCGCCTGTTCACGAGACGGATGATGATCCGCAGTCTGCTCCAGGGGTTCGGCGCGCTTGGCGTCGCGCTCGTCGTGCTGGTGGTCGAGCGCGCATGGGGCTTCAGTGAAGCCCACGTGCGCACGGTGACGTTCGCGACGCTCATCACTACGAACCTGGCGTTGATTTTCACGAATCGCTCGCTCACGCGTTCGGTCTGGGCCGGCTGGCGCGCGCCCAATCCCGCGCTCCGCTGGATCGGCGCTGGCGCCCTTGGCCTGCTCGCCACGATCCTGTACGTCCCGTTCGTTCGCGATCTGTTCCGGATGTCCCGTCCGCACGCCATCGACGTCGTCGTGATTGCTGTGGCGGGCATCAGCGCATTGATCTGGATGGAGTTCGTCAAGCGCTCAGTGAACCGCTGACAGCCCTCACAGCTGAAAATCCGTTGGCGCGGACGGCCGGCGGGCCATGCGCAGCGCGTTGAGCACCGCCACGAGATCGATCGCCTCCTGCACCACGGCTCCCGCCACGGGCGACAGCAGACCGAATACCGCGAAGGCCATCGCCACACCACTCAACAGCATGCCGCCAATCGCGCTCTGCAGCGCCACACGCCTCAGGCGAAAACTCAGATGGATCAGCTCGTCAACCTTCGACAACGACGAGTCGATGATGACGACGCGCGCCGCCTCCGACGTCACGTCGCTGTTCTGCCCAAACGCAATCCCCACGGTGGCGGCCATCAGCGCCGGGGCATCGTTGATCCCGTCGCCGATGAACACCGTCCTGGCGCGCCCGGTTTCCTGTCGCACGATCGCGACTTTCTCCTCCGGCGACTTGCCGGCATGCACCTCGGAGATCGAGACGGCGTCGGCCAGCCGGCGAACTTCGTCCTCGCGATCGCCAGAGACGATCAGCACTCGCGTGAATCCATGCCGCGGCCCCAGGTGACCGATGAAGCCGCGGCTTTCGTCACGAGGCACGTCGTGAAATCGCAGGCTTGCCGCATACCGATCGTTCACGATGACGATGCACTCCAGGCCAGTGGGCGCGCTGGCTGGCAACGCGAATCGGGCTGCGGCCTTCGCGCGGCTCGTGACGAGCACGACTGCATCGCCCACTTTTCCGCGCAGGCCGGCGCCGGCCTCTTCGCGAATCCACTCGACATCCGGCAAGGGGTAGCGGGCATCCGAAGCCGCCTTGACGATGGCGCCTGCGAGCGGGTGCCGGCTGTAGCGTTCGAGGGCTGCCACGATCGGCAGCACGGTGTCGCGGACGAATCCTGGCGCATACAGTTCCTCGCTCACGGTCGGACGGCCGTAGGTCAGCGTACCGGTCTTGTCGAGGATCATCGTCTGGCAGAGCGTCAACTGCTCGAGCGCGGCAGGATCCTTGATGATGATGCCGCGGCGCGCGGCGGTCGAGATGGCGCCGATAATCGCCACTGGAATCGCGATCAGCAGCGGGCACGGC
>JANYHS010000054.1 GCA_025358945.1 Acidobacteriota bacterium | reverse complement strand
TGGAGCCCTTCGCGGTCGATCAGCTCGAGGATGATGGCTTGGCGGCGCGTTTTCATGGCGGACGAAGCATGAGTATACATCGATTTTTGTTGATCGAATTGTGCCGGGTATGTATAACTATTCTTTCCGATGCATACAGTTGCGCAGTCCAGTGCAAACCCCAACGACACGCCCGCCACCGCGCGCGCGCGCGTTGCCGTGGCGGGCGCGACCGGCTTCACCGGACAGGAACTCCTGCGCCTGCTGTCGCGCCACCCCGCGGTCGAGTTGACGAAGGCGATGTCGTCCGGCCTGACGGGCGCCTCGTCACGGCGACTGCCCGCGCTCACGCGCCTCTGGACCGGCGCCATCGTCCCGCTCTCGGCGGAGACGCTGGCGCGTGAAGCGGAGGTGGTCTTCCTCGCGCTGCCCGACTCCGCCGCTGCCGAACTCGCGCCCAGCCTCGTCGACGCCGGCGTCCGCGTCATCGATCTGTCTGGGGCTTTCCGGCTGCGGGACCAGGCGGCGCGCAGCACGTGGTATCCGGAGACGCACCAGATGCCGGCTGGCATCGCATACGGGCTCACGGAGCTCGAGCGCAGCGCGATCGCACGGGCGCAACTGGTGGCGAACCCGGGCTGCTACCCCACCGCCACGCTGCTGGCGCTGTCGCCGCTTGTCGACGCCGGCCTGCTGCTCCCGAACGCCGACGTCATCGTCGACGCGAAGTCGGGCGTGTCGGGCGCCGGCAAGACGCCGTCCGAGCGGACGCACTTCTCAGAAATTCACGGCAGCATGGCCGCGTACGGCGTGTTCGGTCACCGCCACGGCGCGGAAATCGAACAGGGCGCCGGCCGGGCGGTCACGTTCACGCCGCACCTGATCCCGGTCGATCGAGGCATCCTCGCGACTATCTACATCCGCGTCGCGCCCGGCACCACGGAAGAAGCGATTGGCGACGTGCTCGAGCAGGCGTATGCCGGCGCCACCTTCGTGCGCCTGGTCGGCTCGGCGCTGCCGGAAATCAAGCACGTCGCGCACACCAACTTCTGCGACATCGGCTGGCGCGTGGATCCCTCCGGCCGCGTCATCCTGGTGTCGGTGATCGACAACCTGCTGAAGGGCGCGTCGGGCCAGGCGATCCAGAACATGAATGTGATGCTGGGCCTGGACGAACGGACGGCGTTACTGTGACGAAACTATTCACCACGGTGGACACGGGGGACACGGAGGTCAAATCCTTTTCGTACGGGATTGATCCGCTGTGTCCTCCGTGTCCTCTGTGGTGGAGAGATTTGCAGTCGTGACCGGCCGCGCTCTCGTCTTCAAGTTCGGTGGCGAGCTGATCGAGGATCGCGCGCACCTGGCCACGGTCGTCGCGGCGCTCGCGACGGTCACCGCCGGCGGCACGCCGGTCGTGGTGGTCCATGGCGGCGGCAAGGAGATCGACGCGGCCCTGAAAGTGGCCGGGCTCGAAAAGCGCCAGGTCGAGGGCCTGCGGATCACCGACGAAGCGACGCTGGACGTCGTCGTGTCCGTGCTGGCCGGTGCGGTGAACACCCGGTTGGTGGCGGCGCTGAACACGGCAGGCGTCGCAGCGGTCGGGCTGACCGGCGCGGATGCGGCGTGTGGCCTGTCGGTGGCCGCTGCGCCCCACCAGGCGGTGGATGGACGCGTCGTTGATTTGGGATGCGTGGGCGTTCCGGACGAGCATGCGGATATGCGCGTGCTGCATACGCTGACCGCCGATCGCTTTGTGCCGGTCATCGCCTGCATCGGGCTTGGGCGCGACGGGCGACTGTTCAACGTGAACGCCGACACGTTCGCGGGACATCTGGCGGCGCGGCTCGGCGCGCGGCGCCTGGTGATCGCCGGCACGACGCCAGGCGTACTCGACGGCGCCGGCGCGACGCTGCCGCTGCTCGGCGCCGACGCGGTCGCCACGCTGGTCAGCGACGGAACGGCGACCGCCGGGATGATCGCCAAGCTGCGCGCGTGCGAACACGCGCTCGCCGGTGGCGTGGACGATGTGGTGATTGTGGACGGACGGGAACGAACGGCTCTCGAAGGTGCGGCGACCAGCGGCGCGCCCGCGGCCGCAACGCGGCTGGTCAGAAATGTAGCGAGGATGGTAACGGCATGACGACCGAGGTGATGGACGAGGTGGTGGCGCGCGAGGCGCGCCATGTGCTGCAAACGTATCGACGCCTGCCGGTCACGTTCGTGCGTGGCCAAGGCGTGCGTCTGTACGATGCCGAGGGCCGTGAGTACTACGACCTGCTCTCGGGCATCGGCGTCGCGTCACTCGGCCACGCGCATCCCGGTCTCGCGCGCGCCGTTGCCGAGCAGGCGGAGACGTTGATCCACACCTCGAACCTGTTCTATCACCCGCTGCAGGGACAGCTGGCCGAGCGGCTCGCCAACCTGTCGGGCCTGCCGCGCGCCTTCTTCTGCAACAGCGGCACGGAAGCCGTCGAAGCGTGCCTGAAATTCGCGCGCCGCTACTGGTATACGAAGGGCGCGCCGCGGCAGGAGTTCATCGCGCTCGACGAGTCGTTCCACGGCCGCACGTTCGGATCGCTGTCGGTCACGTCGGACGCGCATTACCGCGAGCCGTTCGAACCGCTGCTTCAGTCGGTGAAATTCGTCCGCACCAACGACGTCGCCTCGCTCAAAGCCGCGGTGTCCACGTCGACGGCCGCCATCATCGCCGAGCCCGTGCTGGGGGAAGGCGGCATCCGTCCACTGACGCCGGCGTTTGCGGCCGCGATCACCGAGGTCTGCTCGAAGACCGGCGCGCTGTTCATCGCCGACGAAGTACAGAGCGGCGTCGGCCGCACGGGCTATCCGTTCTACTTCAAGGCGCTCGGCCTGCATCCGCATCTCGTGGCGGTCGGCAAGGCGCTTGGCAGCGGCGTGCCGATTGGCGCGGCGCTGGTCAGCCAGGATGTCGCCGACACGATCACGTTCGGCGATCACGGCACGACCTACGGCGGCAACCTGCTGGCGTGCCGCGCGGCGCTGTGCGTGCTCGACGAACTGGTCGGCGGCGGCCTGCTCGCGCAAATCGGACGCGTCGGTCAGCACTTCGAAGACCGGCTGCGCGCGATCGCCGCGAAGCATTCAATCGTCAAAGAAATACGCGGCAAGGGACTGATGTGGGGCCTCGAACTCTCGTGCGACGCCGGCCCCGTCGTCCCCGCCGCGCTCGAACGCGGGGTCGTCGTCAACCGGACGGCGGAGACGGTCGTGCGGCTGCTGCCGCCGCTCGTCATCACGGAGGCTGAGGTCGATGAGGCCCTCGGTCGTCTCGATGCGGCGCTGGGCGCCGTGGGAGCTGGCGCATGAAACAACCGACCCGAGGCCGGATCACACTGCGGACCGCCGGCGCGTCCGACGCGAAGAAACTGCACGCGCTGATTCAGGCGAACCTCGAGGAAGGCCATCTCCTGCCGCGCACACTCAGCGAGCTGACGGTGCGCGCGGAGCGTTTCGTCGTCGCCGTGAAGGCGCGCAAGATCATCGGCTGCGCGGAACTGGCGCCGTTGAGTCCGCACGTCGCGGAAGTGCGGTCCCTCGCCGTCGACGCGTCGGCGCGCGGCAGTCGTGTCGGCGTGGCGATTGTTGATGAACTGCGGCGGCGCGCGCGCCGCGAAGGTTACGAGAAGCTGTGCGCGTTCACCCATGCGCCCGCCTATTTCATCCACATGGGCTTCTCGATCGTGCCGCATCTCTGGCTGACCGAAAAAGTGTTCACCGACTGCGTGAAGTGCCCGCAGTTCCGGCAGTGCGGCCAGTACGCGATGATCGTTCCGCTCGACGTGGCGTTCGACGCCGAGCGCGGCTATGGGCTCCCGGCGGCGTCTGCCGCGCCGCTCTCGTAGATGGCCGCCAACATCTCGGCCATTCCAGGCGGCGTCGCGACGGCGCGCGGCTTTCGCGCGGCCGGCGTCTGCGCCGGCATCAAAGCCAGCGGCAATCCCGACCTCATGCTGCTGGTGTCCGACACGCCGGCGCAGGCCGCTGCCGTCTTCACGACCAACAAGGTGCTGGCGGCGCCGGTCCTCGTCTCGCAGGCGCATCTACAGCGCTCCGGCAGCATCGTGCGCGCGATCATCGTCAACAGCGGCTGCGCAAACGCGTGCACCGGCGATCAGGGGATGCAGGATGCGCGCGAGATGACCGCGGAAACCGCGCGCCTGGTCGGCTGTCCGGTGGAGCAGGTGCTGGTCTCCTCGACGGGTGTGATCGGCGTGGCGTTGCCGATGACCAAGGTCCGCGCCGGGTTGCCGATCGCGTTCGGCGCGCTCGCAGCCGATCAGGGTCCTCTGGCGGCGCGGGCGATCATGACGACGGATCCGTTTCCGAAAGAAGCCGCGCGGCGGATCCGTATCGGCGATCAGGACGTCACGATCGGCGGCATGGCCAAAGGCTCCGGCATGATCGAGCCGATGATGGCCACCATGCTCGGGTTCGTGACGACGGATGCGGTGGTGCCCAGGGCGCTGCTCGATCGCGCGCTGCGCGCGGCAGTGAACGACACGTTCAACGCGATCACCGTCGACGGTGATTCGTCGACCAACGACTGCGTCATGCTGCTCGCCAACGGCGCCAGTGGTGTGTCGGTGGACGAGGCGAGCTACGCGACGTTCCTCGAGGGGCTGAAGGCGGTGTGCCTTGAGTTGGCGCTCGGCATCGTGCGTGGCGGCGAGGGCGCCACCAAACTGGTCACCGTGAACGTGACCGGCGCCGCTTCGAGCGTTGAAGCGCGCAAGGCGGCGAAGGTGATCGCGAATTCGTTGCTCGTCAAGACGGCGATTCACGGCGGCGATCCCAACTGGGGACGGCTGATCTGCGCTGCGGGCCGGGCGGGCGTCGCCTTCGACGCCTCTCGCGCCGCGGTCACGATGGGATCGATCGTGCTCTTCAAGGACGGCCAGCCCCACGACGACATGGCGCCGGCGGCTGCGGAATACCTCAAGGGCACGGATCTGACGGTCGGTGTGGATCTCGGTTCAGGCAGTGCTTCGTCCACGGTGTGGACGTGCGACCTGAGCGCCGAGTACGTGCGCATCAATGCCGACTACAGAACATAAGAACCACACGAGAGTGTTGATGACACCAGCTACACAGACCCGCAAGGACTTCCTGTCGGTTCTCGACTTCGACGTCGCCGATCTGGAACGCTGCCTGCAACTGGCCGCGCAGGTGAAAGCGGACCGTTCGCTCGGCCGCCACGCGCCAACCGCAGACGTGCTCAACGGTCATCACGTCGCCATGTTGTTCGACAAGCCGTCGCTGCGGACGCGAACGACGTTCGAGATCGCGATCCGCGAACTGGGCGGCCATCTGGTCGCGCTGCCGGCCGACGTCGCGCTGGGCCGGCGTGAACCGGTCGCCGACGTCGCGCGCAATCTCGAGCGATGGGTGGACGCGGTGATCATCCGCACGTTCTCGCAGCACATCCTGCTCGAGTTCGCGGCCGCGGCGAAACGGCTGCATGTGGTGAACGCGCTCACCGATCAGGAACACCCGTGTCAGGCGATCGCGGATTTCCTCACGCTGCAGGAGCGCTTCGGCCAGCTGCGGGGACGCACGATCGCCTACGTCGGCGACGGAAACAACGTCGCAACGTCGCTCGCGCACGCCGGGGCGATGCTTGGTGTGCACGTCCACATCGCCAGCCCTGAGCCGTATCAGTTGCCGCACGCCGTCGTGCAGCAGGCGACGAGCGTGGCGCGCCACGGCGCACGTCTGCGGTTGTTCAGCGAGGCCACCGACGCCGTTGCGGGGGCCGACGCGGTGTACACCGATACGTGGACGTCGATGGGTCAGGAGACGGAGGCGGAGCGGCGCCGCGCCATCTTCGCGCCGTTTCAGGTGAACGACGAACTGATGTCGCTGGCCAAACCTGGCGCGCTGTTCATGCACTGCCTGCCCGCGCATCGCGGCGAGGAAGTGACCGCCGAGGTGTTCGAATCGGACGCGTCGGTCGTCTTCGATCAGGCCGAGAACCGCCTGCACGGTCAGAAGGCGCTGCTGCTGATGCTGCTTGCGCCGTCCGCCGGTCTCTAGTGGCGCAAGGCTTCAGCCTTGCGCTAGGCAGCGCGGAAGCGCTGCGCCGCTAAAGAGGCCGCGTTACAATCACGCTTCATGTCCACGGTCGTGCCCTGGCTCGCGCACTACGATTCCGGCGTTCCCGCGACGCTCGCGCCCTACCCGGACCGCACGCTGGTCGACTACATCGCTGAGCACGCGCGCAGCCGACCGAACAGTCCTGCGCTGCTGTTCAAGGGCGCGACAGTCACCTACGGCGAACTCGACCGCTTGAGCGATGCGTGCGCATCTGCATTCGCGGCGCTCGGCATCAGGAAGGGCGATCGCGTCGGGCTGCTGCTGCCCAACTGCCCGCAGTTTTTCATCGCCCAGTTCGGCGCCTGGAAACTCGGCGCCATCGCCGCGCCCCTGAACCCGGTCTACACCGAACACGAGCTCGAGGGCCCGCTGCGCGATCACGGCATCGAGACTGTCGTCACGCTGACGCGCTTCTATCAGCGCGTGAAACAGGTGCAGCCGAAGACCGGCGTGCGGCGCGTGATCGCGACCAACATCAAGGAGTACTTTCCCCCGCTGCTGCGCGTGCTGTTCACGGTGTTCCGCGAAGCGCGCGACGGCGATCGCGTCCGGGTGAAACCGGGCGACCACGACTTCGCGCACCTGCTGCTCGTCAACCGCGGAAAGACACCTGCGGATTCGCCGCCCGCGCCCGCTGACCCCGCGGTCCTGCTGATGAGTGGCGGCACCACCGGCACACCGAAAGGCGTCCTCGGCACGCACGGCGCCTACGTGATGGCGGGACTGCAGATCAAGACGTGGAACGCCACCGCGCTTCGCGGCGTCGACGATGTGACGTTTCTGCCGCTGCCGATGTTTCATGTCTACGGCAACGTCGGCGTCCAGTCGCTGTCGTTCATCATCGGCTGCGCGATGTCGATCGTCCCCAATCCCCGCGACATGGCCGATCTGCTCGCCACCGTGAAACGCGTCAAGCCGACGTTCTTCAACGGCGTGCCGACGCTCTACATCGCGATGCTGAACCATCCGCTGGTGCAGAAGGGCAAGATCGATTTCAAGTCGATCCGCATCTGCTTCTCCGGCGCCGCGCCGCTGCTCGCCGACACGAAGAGCCGATTCGAATCGCTCACCGGCGCGCGCATCGTCGAGGGTTATTCACTGACCGAGGCGATGATGGCGCTGTGCATCAACCCGGCGAAGGGCACGAACAAACTCGGATCCGTCGGCATGCCGCTGCCCGACGTAACGGTCCGCATTTTCGATGACGACGAGGGCACGCGCGAGCTTCCACAGAAGGAAGTTGGCGAGATTGCCATGCGCGCGCCGCAGGTGATGCGGGAGTACTGGAACCGCCCGGAAGAAACGGCGCTCGTGCTGCGCGAGCACCTCGTAGACGGTGTGACGCAGCAGTACCTCCACACCGGCGATCTCGGCTATCTCGACGAGGACGGCTACCTGTTCATCGTCGATCGCAAAAAAGATCTGATCAAAACGAGCGGCTACCAGGTGTGGCCGCGCGAGATCGAGGAAGTGATCGCGGCGCATCCGGCAGTGGCGGAAGTGGGCGTGGCCGGGATCCCCGACGCGACCAAAGGCGAGGTGGTGAAGGCCTGGGTGGTGCTGCGTGCGGGCCAGACCGTATCCGAAGCGGACCTGCGCACGTTCTGCCGCGCGAGCCTCGCGCCCTACAAAGTGCCGGCGAAAGTTGAGTTCCGAGCGGACCTGCCGAAAACCATGATCGGCAAAGTCCTGCGGCGAGCGCTGCGCGAAGACGGGTAGGACAGGGGCGCGAATGGGTCGGGTAGGTCTGGTGGGTCTGGTGGGGATTGCGCTCATCGCGCTGGCGATGCTCGCGATCCACGTGAGCGCGGGCGTGAACCGCTACGGTGTGTACCGGAACACGGAGGGCAGACTCGTCACCGGCCACGATCCGGCGGTCTTCGCCCGTTTCCCGCACATTTCCGACCGCATCGTCCGCATCGAGTAGAGAAAGGCTGTGCGGCGCATCACTGGCCATTGCCGGGATGACGCCTCGTGATTTAGAGCGTCCTGACAAGCCGCCGCATGTCGCGCAGGCACCGGTGTTTCCCGACAGGTCCGCCGATGGCTCTTGGCGTGCGGTCGGCTTGCCAGACGTCTTCACCCACCGACCCACCAGACCTACCTGCCCCACCCGCCCTACCTGACCTTTTTCCCTTTCATCAGCACGTCCGTGGAATCCGGGTGACCATTCATGAAGTCCACGCGCGTCAGCCCGTCGGGCGTTTGACGGACGACCGCCGGAAATGACAACGCCGTCAGGTACCAGCCGCGCGGCAACACGACTGAGTTCCGCGTCCGGCCGAGACTCCGCTCGAACGTGAACTCGCCTTCATCGAACCGATAGCTCTGCGGCGCGGTGTAAGTTTCCGAGAGCCGTAACCGCACGGACTGGCCCTTCTTGACCGGCGAGAAACGGGTGACGACGACCTGCTGATCGGGCGCGACTTGATCGCCGCCCGCGTCGATGCCAGCGGCCTTCATCTGCGCCCCGGTCAGCGTCTCGGCCTTCAGGACTTCACCGGTGTCGAGCAGTCTGCCGGATGTGTTGGACACGGTGCTGCCCGTCCGCACGACGTTGAGATACTTGTCTGTGCCTTCGCGCGACTCGGTGTAGTCGTGGTACAGGCTGAACGCGTGCGTGTCCGGCTGCTGCAGGAAGTAGACGATGTCGCGATCCTGGTGCGCGCGTTCCTGCATGCGCGCGCGCTCGGTCGAACCCTGGGCTGACGGGGGCTCCCAGCTTCGCGCATTCGTCAGCGGACGCGACTTCGCAGCATCACCTGTCATCGCGCCAGGCTTCGCTTTCAGGACCAGCGCCGCCGAGCCCGGCGCCTGATGCATGAAGGTGACGCGAACACGACCATCCGGATCCGCGAGCACTTGCGATGGCACGTTGCACGCGGTGAGCTGGTAGCCGGCCGGCAGCAGGATCGCGGCGCGGCGGATCGGAATCGCGCGATCGAACACCAGACCGTCGCCGTCGCGGCGATAACCCTTCGCATCCTTGTACGTTTTGGTGATCTGCAGACGCGCCTGACCGCCGTCGGCCGGCACCGGACGCGCGAGTTGCACGTCCAGCGCGGTCGCGCTGACGGTGTACTTGAGCGGCGCGCCGCTCATCAGGTCGATCACGCTATCGTCTGGCGCCGGCGCGGTCGTCAGGCCCGCACCGATCCCGTCGTGAAAGACGGTCGCGCCCGCGGTGGTGAATGCGACTTCATAAACCGCTCGAAACGACGCGGTGCCCGGCGCGAGGAGATCGTAGACCGCGTACTCGTCCTGCACCGTCTGCGGCGGCTGCGCGAGCAAGGGCGCGGCGACGATCAGCGCGAAGGCGATCACCGGGATTCGTGCGTTCATGGTTTCCTCGTAACTTTGTCCGACCGTAGCGCGACGTCCGACCGTAGCCTGACGTCCGGCCGTAGCGCGAAGGCTTCAGCCGAGCGTCCGAAGGTGACGAATGCCGACAGAGCAAGATACATCACCGGATAGGCCAGCGACACGAGCCCGGCGGTTCCGCGTAGAT
>JANYHS010000212.1 GCA_025358945.1 Acidobacteriota bacterium | reverse complement strand
GACGGTTGACAAGGACGACTTCGACGTCCGCTCCTGCCGCGTTGGCGACTGCGGGATCCGGCTGCCGGCCGACATCATCGCGCGGTTCGCGCGCGAGGTTGACGTCAAGGCGCCGGACGCGCAGGCGCGCGGCGCCGCTCTCTTCAAACAGATCCTGTTCGACGCTGTGGCGGCGTACGCGTCTGGCGGCGTGAATCGCATGACGCGGTTCGACGACGGGTCGAAGCCGGTCCGTCCGCACGACGAACTTGAAGGCCTGGTGGCGAACATGCCGGAGATTGGCGCGCTGGCGCCGGGGCTGCCGGCTCATCTGCTGCGTTTTGCGTCGAACCGGCTACCGGACGCGGAAGATTTTCTGTACTGGTCTAAGGAGAAGTTCGGTGTGGAGCCGTTCATCACAGTCACGCACGTCACGCTGATCTGTCGCTCGGCGATGACATGTGTGATGACGACGCGCGACGTGTATTCGAGCCGATATCTCGACGCGTCGGTGGCGCTGGCGATTGCGACGGACGCGGAAGACGTGCCGGGCGCGTTCGATCTGTTTTACGAGAACCGCTCGCGCGCCAACGCGCTCAAGGGCGGGCTGGGCGGATTGCGGCGCTCGCTGGCCGAGCGCCGCGCCCGCGGGGCGCTCGAGGAGAGCCTGAAGACGATCAAGAGTCAGCTGGAAGGCGCGCGCTGACGCGTGTCGATGAGCCCATCGCGATATACGGCATGCTTTCCGACCGGCCGATGCAGTAAGACCGTGACAGTGTTCGGGTGGTTCAGCGACGAGGCGAGGCGCGCTTCGCGTTCGAGGCGGCTCAACGCTTTCGCGCTGGACGTCGGGGTGTCCTTGAGGACGTTGATGGCGACGCGCGCGCCAGCTCCATGTCGCGCGCGCGATAGACGTGTCCCATGCCGCCGCTGCCAAGCAGCGACACGATTTCATACGGGCCGAGCCGCGAGCCGACGCCAATCGTCATCAGCCCACGATACGCAGTGCCGAGGTCAAGGTATTCAACACAGGCGCCGTGCCCACGGCGTCGCGTCCGATGCTGATCGCACGCACGACCGCCGTGCCTCGCACACCAAACGCGGCGTTCCCGCGCACGACGAACGCTACGTCGCCGACGTAGCCGCTTCCGTGACGAACGGCGCGCGGCCGGATCGCCGATTCGGTCAACAGCCATGCCAGCGCTTCCCGTGCCCGCTTCGTGGTCTTCGCAAAGCCGACGGACAGGCGGAGCCGCTGATCGCGAGCATGGGACGTCGCCGTGTTCGATGCCGCGACGTACTGAAACTCTGCCGACGCATCCAGCAGATGCTCGAGGCGCGCCATGTGCTCGGGGTTCAGCACGCGCTCGTAGACGAGAAAGTTCGGCAGAGCGACCGGGTTGAGATTCACGCCCATCACCACATCGACGGCCGGAGCCGGCGCGAGATGAGCGATCCGGGTGACGTACTCGCCCCAGAGCTGGAGATCCGGCTGCGAAATCGCCGGAGGGCCAGTGCTGACATCGAGGTCCGGCATTGTACGGGCACCGGCTTCGCATTTCGCGACAGTCCGGCGTGTAATCAACCGGTGCACGTACTTGTAGTGTTTCGGCTGGGCATTCGCGAAGGCGCCGCGCATCAGTCCGTTCGCCAGTTTGTAGTCGGCGCTCTTGCGTCTGGCGGGATTGCTGTCCCGATCGATCATCAGGCACGCGTCGTAGACGTGTTCCATTGCGTCCATCGCAGCGATGCTCACCGGCACGTCGTGGTAGGCAAACTTCTCCGTGCCGGCCTGTGACGGGTCGACGCCAATCGGCACGACGGCGTTTGTCTTGAACTGAACCGCACGTTTCGGGGGCGAGATTCGCCTGATAGCCAAATCACAGCCGAGGACGTTCGCGAACGTCGCCACTGCGGTCGCGCAGTCGGTGCAATTCAGGGTCGGGAACTTGCCCATCGGAAGCGTCCCGTTGAGGATCTGAATGAACGGTGTCAAGGAGAAGACAGGCGCGCTGCCTGTTTCCAGCACCCACTCGGCCATCCCCTGGTAGACCATCGGCAGGCCCTTGCGGTCACCGAGGCTGTAGATCGCGTCTTCGATCGCCTGCGCGACATGACCCGACGCCGCGGCGACCGTTCCGGTCAGCTTCACGCCCTGTGCCCATTGGCAGGCGAAATCGAGCGCGGCCGTCCAGGGCCACAACAGTTGGTGCGGCGCGTCGGTGGCCTGCGACCATGGCAGACCCGGAGCGGCGAGCGTCACGTAGATCGCGTGAGCGCTCTGATCGAAATCGATCCACGGCGAGCTCGGCGTCAGCTGGACCTGCCATTGCCACGCCACGTCGTAGCGGCCGATGCCCGTCGCCCAGATCCCGGCGTTGACCAGCGGCAGTTGAACGGCGACAGTGGCCGCACCAGCGCCAGCAGGCACCGCGACCGGTGTGGCGTCGACCGCACCGAGCAGCGCGCGGTTGTCCGCCGGTATCGCGCGCACCATCACGGATGCGGCGCCGGTGGGCAGCGCCAGCGTTCCCGGGAAAGAAAAGGTTGCCTCAATGGTGAGCGGCCGTCCGGCGGCCGGCGCGAGCGCGTAGGCGGCCGCACTCGATGCTGCGCCGCGGACCCAGCCCGGCGCCGGTTGCGCGGCGTCGACGCGGATATTCAACGCGTCGGCGACGGCGGAGTTGGGATCGTGATTGAAGACGATGGTCTCGAGCTGGATCAGCATGGCTTAAACACCCGGCGATTGGCCTGCACGCGCATCGGCGGAGAACCCGCCGGCATCGATTGCACGTCCGCGCCGGATGGCCGCACGCCCACCCCCGCCGCGTAGAGCACGGACTCCGCGATGCCATCAAGGCCGAGATCGTGTTCGATGTTGGAATCCGCGAGCGCCATGGTGCAGAACGGCGCCAGCCCTAGCCAGGTCGCTGCCAGGCAGAAGGTCTGGCACTGATGCCCGGCTTCGATGAGCGTCGCGCGATACGCACGCGCAGAGGTGTACTTCCACAGGTATCGTTCGTAGACGGCGGAAAAGAAGATGATGGCCGCGGCCCCGTCGTACCAGGGTTGCGAGGGCAGGTAGCGCTCGATCCCCACGCGCGCACGCGGCGATCTGATCCGTTCGAGCTGGTGTCGATCGCCTCCATAGTGATAGAGGCCCGCGGGAAGGCCCGCGACGCGCCGCGCCCACACGTACAGTTCGATCGGATGACGCGCCCCGCCGGACGGCGACGTCTTGAGCGGCATGCGCTTGTCGCTTCCGGTTCTCGCCCATTTGTGGACGCCGCCGGTGTAGCCAAGCAGGGCCGCGAGCGACGCCAGCGGCAGCGGGCGTTTGCCGAATTGCCGCCACGTCCGTCGAGTCAGCAGCACCTGTGGGAATTCGCCGGACGTTTCCACTCGCGGTAAGTCGTACGTTCTGGCTCGCGGGTATCGCTTGATGGGCGGCGGCGGCGGAACGGTTCTGGCCTTCTGCCGCAGGGCGCGTCCGCCCTCGATCGGATCCACGAAACGCACATCGCGCGTGGCGTCGTGAAAGAACCCGGCGGCTGGATTCCAGCGGTCCCACCGCGCCATCGCCTCCTCGTTCGGCGATGGCCGCCGCGTCGACGAATGCAGAAATTCGTTGGCGAGGAGCTGAGAGATGGCAGTCTGGGCCACGGTTGTCGACACGCCCGCGTTCGTCGCGTACTCGGCGGCCGTGCTCCAGCCGTCGAAGAACTGAAGCACCGGCGCCGCGGCAGCTGGCAACGTCGCGACGCGACCGGTGGCGTAGTTGTGGACGAAGAACCACCGGCCGCGCCAGTACATGACGAGATGCGGCGAGCGGCGGAACCGTCGCGGCGGTTGTCGGCGCGCCATGAGGCCCGGGCTCAGGCGATGTTCGGCGACATGGTTTGATCGCAGGCGAGCAGGTTGCTTGCGTTCCTGAGGTCCTGGGCCAGCAGGATCGCGGCCGCGGTCTTCGGCTGCTTGGCGAGACGCATCCGCGCCTTCTTCAGCTCGCGATGCACGGCGATGAGCGAAAAGAGACTCGATGCCGCAGTGGTTTTCTTCTTCGCCTTTTTCTTGGCCATGGGGCGCTGTCCTTCAATGAACCGAATTGATGGGCTGGGGTAGGTCGTGTAGCTTATGGGGTCGATCACGGTCGGTCAAGACATATAGCCCGCCGGTCATCGCGCCGTTGTCAATCCACCGAGCTTCTGGATCAACCGCTCGAATCTCGCATCGCCGTGCAACGGATCGAGCCGCGGGTCGACTCGGATCCAGAGCACTCGCTCCGAACGCTGATCGACGCCTCGTTCCAGTCCGGTCAGCGCCTCGGTCCGACGGCCGAGTCCCAGCTGCACATAGGCGGCGTCCTGCGCCGCGACAAATCCCAGCGGCGATTGCGGCGCCGAGGTCAGGCGGCTCAGGATCGCTTCCGCTTCCGGCCGGCGTCCAGCCAAGGCGTACACCCTCCCGAGCTCGGCGAGTTGGCCGGGCTGATCGCCGCTCAGCCGAACGGTGGTTTCCATCTCCCGGGCGGCTTCGTCGAGCCGGCCAATTCCCGCCAGCGCCCGGCCCCGAATGAAATGTGAACCCGGCTGCTGGCCGTCGAGCGCAATCGCTTCTTCCGCCTTGGCTGCCGCGGCGGCGTACTGCCGCTGATAGAACAACATCATCGCGAGCGTGCCTTTGACGTCCGTAGAGATCGGATCCGATTGCTCAGCGCGCCTGGCCTCATCGACCGCTTGCTCCACACGTCCCGCCGCGGACAGGAAACGCGCGTACTGTGTCCGGCCCAGGCTGAAACTTGGATTGGCCGCGAGCGCCTGCCGGTAATGCGCGTCCGCGTCGTTCCAATTCCAATCGAACTTGAACAAAGCCTCGGCCAGCGTGCTGTGGGCTTCGAACATGTTCGAATCGATCGCGATCGCCCGGCTCGCGGCGGCCGACCCGAGCCGCTTCGATTCCGCGGGAGACAGGAGGCCGTATCCCTGCATCAGGGTGTAACAGCGGGCCAGGCTCGTCCATGCCAGCGCGTACTGCGGATCCACCTGCACCGCACGTTCGAACAACACGCGAGCCTGGGGCAGCTGATCGCCGGCGTATGTGTGTATCAGGTAGCGGCCGCGCAAGTACAGGTCCTGTGCCTCGGCGCTGGGCACGTAGACGCGCGCGAGCCGCTGTTGCTCGCCCGCCGTGATCGCGCTCCGGACCTGCGTCACCACCGTCTGCGCAATTTCGGCCTGCAGACGAAACGCGTCGCCCGCCTCGCGCTCGAACGACGATCCCCACACGCTCAGGTTCGTGCCGGCGTGAATGACCTGCAGCGTCACTCTCACGCGGTCGCCTGACCTCGACACCGATCCTTCGACGACACCGTCGACGTGAAGCTCGCGGCCGATGTCCGCGCCGGACTTCTTCGCGTTCCGGTATCGCGCGGCAGCGCTGTCGGCGATCACACGCAGCGCGGAAACGCCAGACAGGTCGGCCGTCAACAGCTCCGTCATGCCGTCGACGAAATAGTCCTGCGCCGGATCACCGGATGCGTTGCGCAGCGGCAGGACCACGAGCGATCGGATGACCGGCGCCGACGGCGTCACAGGAGCCGCGCGCGACGGCGCGAAGCGGAGCGCCGCCACGCCGGCCAGGGCAACGACGACCACCGCGGCGGCCGCCAGCGCCAGCGCGGACCTCGATACGCCGGGGCGCTGTGGCGGCGCGCCGGCCGCCGCCGGCACCGCCTCCGACGATCGCTCGTCGCGGACGACGAACTGCGCGAGATCCGATTCCAGCTCACCGGCGGATCCGTAGCGCGCCGTCGCCGTCGGCTCGATCGCGCGTTCGACGATGCGCACGAACTCGGTCGGCAGATCGGGACGCGCATCGCGCAGCCGGCGACGCTCGCCGCGCTGATGCTTCACACGCATGTCGCTCGGGCTCGAACCGTCGAGCGGGTACAACCCGGTGACCAGGTGATAGAGCAGGATGCCGAGCGAGTAGAGATCGGTCTGCGCGGAGGGCTGCTGCCGATCGAACAGCTCGGGCGCCATGTAGAGCGGCGTGCCGATGAACTTGCTCTGCGATCCCGCGGTCAGCTCCTGCATGTCGACGCCTGCGCCGAAATCCATCAGCACGATGCGTCCGCTCTCGTCGCGCATCACGTTGTGCGGTTTCACGTCGCGATGCACGAGCCCAGCGCCGTGGACCGCCGCGAGCGCGCGCGTCAAGTCGAGGCCGACGAGTGCCGCCTCCCGCGCGCCGAACGTGCCTTGCTGTTTGACCAACTGTTTCAGCGTGCGCCCGCGGACGAGCTCCATCCACAGGCCGATCTCGCCCTCCCAGCGATCCGCGCCGTAGATCGAGACGACGTTTGGATGGCGGACACGCGCGAGGTGCCGCGCTTCCTTGATCACCGTCTCGCCAACGCTCGACTTTTCGCGCGTCAACACCTTGAGCGCGACTTCCGACGCCAGATGCGGGTCCCAGGCGCGGTAGACGACGCCGAATCCGCCGATGCCGAGCACGCTGCGGATCTCGAGGGGACCCCAATGCTGCGGAATCGGCATCTCCGAGGTCCCGACGTTCGTCTCGGCCATGTCGATCGGCGCCGCGCGCGGATCAACATGGAGGTGAACGGTGTGAGCCGAATCAGGCGTTCGCGCCGACGAAACGGCCGGACCCGATCGATGGAGCTGGTGCAGGCCGTCGAGCACCTTCAGCTGGGCGAGCAGCGACCGCTCGTCCTCGCTCATCGGCGTCGATTCGGCACGGCTCCAGTCAATCGGCTGACCATCCGCGACCCGTCCGACAATCGACATCAGGATGTCTTTAGCGTCCGGCATCTCTCATCGCCTCCGCCAGCTTCAGCATGGCGCGGTGCACGGCGAGCCGCGCGGCTTCGCCCGTGGGTTTCCCGAGCGCCTCGGCCAGCTCCTCGTACGTGTGCCCCAGTTCGATGCGGCCGATGATCGCCTCCCGATCGCGATCGCGCAGCAGCGCCAGCGCGGTGTCGTACCGGTCCAGCGACTCGCGGCCGATGGCTTGTTCGAGTGGGCTCATGTCGTTCCCCGCCATTTGGTCATCGAGCGGAACCGCCTCCGGTCGGCGGCCGGCACGCCGGATCGCGTCCCGGATCCGGTTCATCAGCGCCTGCCGGAGATAGGCCTGCAGCGCGCCGTCGTGCCGCGGTTCAAACGCTTCTATCCTCCTTAACGTCTGAATGACCGTTTCCTGTACAAGGTCGTCGGTGTCGCCCCGATCGCGGGCCCAGGCGGGCAGGCGGCCGCTGGCCCACCGGCGAAGGCGGGGGAGGTGTTGCGCGAGCAGGCGGTCGAGGGCGTCTTCGTCTCCGGCGCGGGCCTTCGCTAGGAGCTCGATGGACGATTCTCCGTTCACAGCTGCGCTACTTCTGTGTGCTGCTGGTGCCGGCCGCGGTCTGGAAGAAGTACTGATCGAACCACTCGATGTTGTGGTCCATCGTCGCGCGGTTGGATTTGGGTTTCGTCGGACCGTGGCCGACGCCGCCGAAGCCCTGATAGACGATCAGCTTCGTCGGCACCTTATTGTCCTGCAGCCCGTGATACAGCTCGAACGCGTTGGGCAGCGGCACCCGCTGATCCGTGGCGCCGTGCTGGATCAGCGTCGGCGTCTTCGCCTGCTTGATGTAGGTGATCGGCGACGTCTTGGCGTAGATCTCCGGATCGTCCCACGGCGTGGCTTTCAAGTACTGCCGCGTGAACGGTGTGATGTCGGTGTTCACGTAGTACGTCATCCAATCCGAGATGCCGGCGCCGACCGAGATGGCCTTGAAGCGCGCGGCGTCGTGCGTCGCGAGGAACGCCGAGATGTAGCCGCCCTGGCTCCAGCCCATCGTGCCGACTCTCGCGGGATCGACAATGCCCTTGGCGATCAGCGAGTCGATGCCGGACAGCACGTCCCATGCATCGCCGATGCCGAGGTTGCGGACGTTGAGCGCGCGGAATTTCTCGCCGTAGCCGGCGCTGCCGCGATAGTTCGGTTCGAGGACGAGGACGCCGCGCGGCACCCAGACGTCAATCGGGTAGATGTTGCTGGTGAACGGGATCGCGCGCGAGACGCCGGTCGGGCCGCCGTGGATCACGACGAGCAGGGGGTATTTCTTCGACGCGTCGAAGTCCGCGGGCTTGTGCAGCACGCCTTCGACCGTGGCGCCGTCCTGGCTCTTCCACGTCACGACGTCGAGCGTGCTGGTCGTCCAGCTCACGGTCTGCGTGTTCATGTCCGTGATTCTTTTCGCGCCGACGTAGACCTCGGCGATCGAGTTCGCATCCGCGCGCAGCGACGCGATCGTCTGGCCGTCCTTCGACAGTGAGAAGCTCGAGTTCACGGTCTGCTCGGCCGCCGGCAGTCTGGTGACCGCTTTCGTCGCCGGATCCAGTTTGTACAGATACGAGTACGTGCGAGTCGATGCCGCGAAGAAGATACCGGCAGGCTTCCAGTCGACGATCGCCGAGTCCTCGTCAAACGCCGTTGACAGCACGGTCGGCGCGCCGCCGCTCGCCGGCACGGTGGCGATGAGGTTGTTCCTGTACATGTACGCCGGGTTGGCCATCGACGTCTGGAACGCGATCCGCGAGCCGTCGGGCGACCACACCGGGTTCGTGTCGGGACCGTCCTGCGTGATGAGCTTGCGGACGGACGCGTCGGCGATCGTGACGATCGAAATATCGGCGGTGCCGCCGTTCTTCAGCTCGGGATTGATCCGATGATCGAACGCGATGCTCCGGCCGTCTGGCGACCACGCGAAGCTGCCGACCGTGAACGCGCCACTCGTTAACGGCTTGGTCGCGCGCGTGGCGACGTCCACTGTGAACAGGTGCGTCATCCGCTGATCCTGCTCGACGACCTGAAACTCGCCGTACTTCTTGTCGCGATCTTTGACTGCGACCGATTTCGCCTCCGTCGCGGTGTAGGCGATCGACTTGCCGTCTGGTGACCACGCAAAGGCGCCGACACCGTCTTCCACACTGGTCAGCGCCTCGGCTTCGCCGCCCTGCGGGCTGATCAGGTAGACCTGCCGCTTGTCGGTGCGGTCGGAGATGAAGGCCAGCTTGACGCCGTCCGCCGACCAGGCCGGCGACTGGCTCGAGTTTTTGGCGTTGGTCAGTTGTCGCGTCGCGGGGTTCGACGAACTCACGCCGACCTGAGCCTGTCGAGGGTCGCCCGTCGTCGCGTCTGCGAGCCAGATCTGCGTGTCGTAGGCGTTGTCGTCCCAGTTCGTCTGGCGAATCGTGTAGGCCACCCACCGGCCGTCCGGCGAAATTTCCGGCGAGCCGGCCCGCTTGATCGCGAGGATCTGGTCGACGCTCGGCGCCACCCGCGGTAGAGCTACAGGTGAGTGTTGCGCGCGCAGAGCGGCGACGCTGCCGAGGGCCAGCACAGCCAGAGTTAACACGTTCTTCATACGCGCAGTATAAGATCAGACACGGTACAACCCGCGACTGTCACACGGGTTTTCTCAAGGAGCTGTACATGCGCAAAATGTTTACCGGACTCACGGTCGCCGCGTTCGTCCTCGCGCTCGGATCCCCCGCGTTCGCCAAAGAAGAAACGGTCAAGGGGCAGATCGTCGACATGGGCTGCTACACGATGGACAAGTCGAACACGACGGTCGATCACAAGATGCCCAAGGAGACGAAAGACTGCGCGATCGCCTGCGCAAAGAGCGGCAAGCCGATGGCACTGCTCACCAGCGACGGCAAGGTGTATGAAATCGGCGGCGGGCTCGCCGCCGACAAGAACGCCAAGCTGATCGCGCACATCAGCCATACGGTCGAAGTCACGGGCGACGTGATGGATCACGGCGGCAAGATGATGATCTCGGCTGACAGCTTGAAGATGGTCTCCAAGTAGGGACTGGGGTCTGAGGATTAGAGACTGAAGGCGGGCTTCGTGCCCGCCCCCAGCCTCGATCAGCGGACGATTACCACGAGCTTCGCCGCCGAGCAGACGTTGACGTCGGATACCGTGCCGGTCAACGTGGACGCGGTGCTGTTCTGGATGGTGCGCGATGCGCAGAAGGCGGCGCTCGAGGCGCAGGAATACGCGCAGGCGGTGAGCTGGGCGGCGCAGACGGCGCTGCGCGACATCATCGGCCGCACGGACCTGACGGATCTGCTCCGCGGGCGCGAAAAGATCGAGACCCAGCTGCAGGCGCTGATCGACCAGCGGTCGAATCCGTGGTGCGTCACCGTGTCGTCGGTCGAGATGCGCGACGTCGTGATCCCGGTCGCGCTGCAGGACGCGATGTCGCGCGAGGCGCAGGCGGCGCGCGAAAAAGCGGCGCGCATCATCCTCGGCGAAGCGGAGCTGGCGATCGCACATTCGTTCGCGGAAGCGGCGAAGGAAGATCAGAACAATCCGACCGCCCTGCACCTGCGCGAGATGAACATGCTCGACGAAGGGCTCAAGGAAAAGGGCGCGATGATGATCATCCCGAGCAGCGCCGTCGAGTCGATGGGCATGGGCGCCTGATGGGCGCCGCGGCGCTCGCGCAGCAGCAGGCTCACTGGCGGCGAAGCGAAGAGTTAACCGTTCCCGCGGCGGCGCGTAATACCGTCCATGATCGATTCCTGGCTGCAGGATCTCCGCTACGCCTTGCGGCTCCTGCGCCTCAATCCGGTGTTCGCGCTGACGGCCGCCGTCTCGCTGGCGATCGGCATCGGTGCGAACACCACCATCTTCACGATCGCCAACGCGCTGCTCTTCAAGCCGCCAGCCGGCGTGGTCGAACCCGGCGACCTGGTGGACGTCGGACGCTCGCAGGACGGCAGCGGCTTCGACAACGGCTCCTACGCAAACTACCTCGACGTCCGTGCCCGGAATACCGTGTTTACGGGGATGTACGCGTACAAGATGGGCGCCGAGCCGATGAGCCTCGGCGGCGCCGACGGCGCCGAGCGCATCTTCGGCAACCTGGTCTCGACCAACTACTTCACGATCCTCGGCGCGCGGCCGCAGATCGGCCGGCTGTTCACGTCTGAGGAAAGCGAGCAGCCCGGTGCCGCTCCTGTCGTCGTGCTCAGCCATCAGTTCTGGCTTCGCCGATTCAATGGCGACCCGGACGTCGTCGGCCGGACGCTGCAGCTAAACGGTCAGCCGATGACCGTCGTCGGCGTCGCGCGCGAAGGATTTCACGGGACGACCGCGCTCACCACAGATCTGTGGGCGCCGCTCACGATGATCGGGGACTTGTCGTCCCGGCGCTCGCCGGCCATCCTGACGAGCCGCGGGAGCGCGTTCGTGATCATGGGCGCGCGGCTGAAGCCGGGTGTGACCGTCGCGCAAGCGGACGCGGAACTGCAGAACGTCGCACGCGCGCTCGAGCGCGAGTTTCCCGACGAGAATCGCGGCACAGGGTTCAAGGTCGCCGCCTCGGCGCCGATTCCGGGCAACGGCGCGCCCTTTGCGGCGTTCATGGCAGTGCTGATGGGCCTGGTCCTGCTCGTGCTTGTGATCGCGTGCGCGAACGTGGCCGGTGTGCTGCTGGCACGCGCGACGGCGCGCCGCCGCGAGATCGCCGTCCGGCTGGCGATCGGCGCCGGCCGCGGCCGTCTGATCCGGCAGATGCTTGTCGAATCCTCGCTCCTGTTTCTCGCTGGCGGCATCGCGGGCCTGGCCCTCGCGCGGGTCATGACCACAGCGCTGGTGTCGCTGCTGCCGGTTCTGCCGCTGCCGATTGACGTGTCGCTGCCGCTCGACGCGCGCGCCGTGGGATTCACGCTCGCGCTGTCGCTCGGTGCAGCGGTGCTGTCGGGCCTCGCGCCGGCGCTTCATGCCTCGCGCGCGGAGGTTGTCGGCGGATTGAAGGCTGATGCGCAAGGCGGACCCGGGCGCCTGCGTCTGCGGAACGCGTTCGTGGTCGGCCAGGTCGCGTTCAGCATCGTGCTCGTCATCGGCGCGGGACTGTTTGCGCGCGCCCTTCACCGGGCCGGCTCGATCGACCGTGGCTTCGATCCGCACGGCGTCGAGCTGGCGTTTCTCGATCTCTCGCTGAGCGGCTACACCGACACGACGGGTCCTGTGTTCGCGCAACAAGTCGTCGAGCGCGTGCGCGCGCTCCCCGGCGTCCAGAGCGCGACGGTGTCGGCGATGATGCCGCTCGGGATGGGCCGCATGGGTCTCGGCGGGTTATCGCTGCCGGGCGCGCCGATGCCGACCGAACGCGGAGGACCGCCGCCGCCCGGGTGGCTCAAGGCCGACTGGAACGTTGTCGAGCCGGACTATTTCAAGACGATGAAGATCCCGCTGCTCAGCGGGCGCGACTTCACGGCGGTCGATCGCCGGGGGACGCCGTTCGTGGTGATCGTCAACGAAACGGCGGCTCGGCAGATGTGGCCCCACGAGGATCCGCTGGGGAAGGTGCTCGTGCATCACCTCGACCGCCGCGGTACCGCCGACTCGTCGCGGCCGATGACGGTCATCGGGGTGGCGAAGGACTCCAAGTACGCCTTTCTCGGCGAAGATCCGACCGGGTTCGTCTACGTGCCGATGCAGCAGCAGTACCTGCCGCGTACGACGATCGTGGCGCGCACCACCGACGGGCGCCGGCTGGCGGCCGACATCAGATTGCTCCTGGGGTCGATGAATCCGAATGTGCCGATCGTGACCGCGCAGACGCTCGAGGACTACGGATCGCTCGGCCTCGTCCCGCAGCGCGTGGCGGCGTCGGTCGCCGGCAGTCTCGGCGTCGTGGGATTGCTGCTCGCCGCGATCGGGATCTACGGCGTCACCGCGTACATGGTGTCGAGCCGCACGCGAGAGATCGGCATTCGCATGGCCCTCGGCGCTCAGCAGGCCACCGTGGTCGGGATGGTGTTGCGTCAGGGGATGGTGCTGACGCTGGCCGGCGCAGCGATTGGCCTCGTGCTCGCCGCCGCCGCGAGCCGATTGCTGGGCTCGCTGCTGTTCGGGGTCGGCGCAACCGATCCGATCACGTTCGCCGGATCCGCCGCGCTCTTCTGCGCGATCGGCATGGCGGCGTGCTACGCCCCTGCTCGCCGCGCGACCGAGATCGACGCGATGGAGGCGCTCAGATACGAGTGGGTCAAGTGGGTCGGGTAGGTCTACCCACGCGACCTACCAGACCTACACGACTTACTGGACGGCAGTGGCAGCGGCGGGTTTCTTGACCACCGTCACGATCACAGATGAGGGATACGCCTTCGAGTGATGCACGGCGTTGTGCGCCACGGTGCTGTTGGTTTCGTCGTAGTTGTTGCCGCCGGTATTCAGGTTGCGATCGAAGCGCGGGAAGTTGCTGCTCGACACCTCGATGCGCAGCTTGTGGCCCGCAGGGAAGTAGTTACTGGTGGTCAGCGGCTGCAGCGTCACCTTGTAGACCTTCCCGGACTCCATCATCGTGATCGGCTTTTCATAACCGTCGCGGTACCGCATTCGCTGAATGGATTCGTCGAGGTTGAACGCGCGGCCGTCAGGGTACACGTCGAGCACCTTCACGGTGAAGTCGGTGTCCTTGACGTCTGACGACACGTACAGCGTCGGCGTGATCGGTCCGCTGACCTCGGTCCCTTCCTTGAACGCGTCGCTCGTGAAGACCAGGACATCTTCGCGCGCCTCCATCCGCCGCTGATCGAAGGAGCCCGCCTGCACGGCCGTTCCCGTGCAGCACACGTTGCCGCCGTACGAGAGCACGGGGTTCATCGGATCGTAGGTGAACGCGTCAGGCTTGTCCGCGTCGGGCGCCGTCGTCGAGAGAGCGCCGTCTCCGGCGAGCGAGTTCGCTTTGCCGCCGCTCGAGAGATAGAAGGTGAGCGGCTGCGCGCCAGCGGGCGGCCAGGTGTCCGCCGTCTGCCACTTGTTGATGCCCATCGTGTAGTAGGTGACCTTTGGCATCGCGGCGAGCCGTGCTGGCTGCTCGCCCTTGAGAAAGCGATCGAAGAAGCTGTAGACGACCTCGTTGTAGTCGAGCCGCGCGTCGCCCATGCTGCGCTCGCCAACCACCGTGTCCGCCGTGGCACGCGTGTAAGAACAATGCGCGACAGGTGCGATCACCGCCCACTGTGCATCCGCGATCGCCTTCGGCGTCGTCGCGCGGACGTGGTTGTAGAGCGCGAGGTTGGGTCCTACCGAGACGTCGTACCACGACATGAACCACAGGCCGGGGACGTTGAGTTTCTGATCGTCGTGATACAGGCCGCCGCGATACCAGGCCGGATCGTTCGGCGCGCGCTGGATCATCCGGCCGCCGGTTTCCACCGGCATCGCGCTTTCGAAAATGCCGCGCGGGCCGTCGACGTTCTTGATGATGTCCTGCGTCGGCAGGTGCCACAGCGCCTTCGCCCAGTCGACCGGCGGCGCGTGCTCGGCCAGATCGAACGCCTTCGACGCGCGAATCAGATCCTGCTGCGATGTGCCGGGCGGAAACATCGGCCGCACCTGGTTCTGCTCGCCGTAGAGCCAGGCGATGAACAACATCTGCACCGCGCCGCCGCGATACCAGTTGCCCTGCTCGTAGTACGGACCGACACGCCCGACGCCGGCGCCGAAACCCTGCACGTTCATCGCGGCGTAGCCGGGATGTCCGAGCGCCGCGACGCCCATCTGATATTCAGCCGTCGAGGAGCAGCCGGTCGTCCCGATCTTGCCGTTGGACCACGGCTGCTTCGTCAGCCAGTCGATCGTGTTGTAGCCGTCGGTCTTCGATCCGAGGATGTCGTAGTTGCCTTCGGAGAAGAAATGCCCGCGCTCGTTTTGCCCGGCGTACGCGTAGCCGCGCTTGATGGCGGTCAGCTGCGCGCTCATGTCGGCGGGCACACCATTCTGGATGTCCCAGAAGTTGAAGTTGTACGGCGTGCGCACCCAAATCGTCGGCACCTTCCCGGTCGCGTTCTTCGGCCGGTAGACGTCCGTCGCCAGCCGCACGCCGTCGGGCATCGGCATCATCACCTTGCGCTCGACCACGGCGAGCGATTGCAGCTCGGCTTCGGTGTCGATGCGGCGTTGCCTGTCCGCGGCGCTCAGCCCGCCTTGCTGTGCACGAGTTAGCGCGACCGCGCCCGTTGCCGCGATGAGCGTGGCCAGGATCAGGTGTCTGAAGGGATGGGTCTTCATCGCCAGATGATACGATCAACTTCAGGAGCGTGCCGTGAGCGAGCCGATAGAAAACACCGAACCGATTGAACCGACTGAAGAAGCGGCGCCAGCGGAAGATTTTGCCGCGATGTTTGAGGCCTCGACCAAGGCGAAGCGGTTCGACAAGGGTCAGACCATCGAGGGCAGAATCGTCGGGATCGGCGCCGAGGTGGCGTTCGTCGACGTCGGCGGCAAGGGCGAGGCCACGATCGAGATCGCCGAGCTTAAGGATCACGACGGCGTTCTCGAAGTCGCTGTCGGGGATCGCATCCAGGCCACCGTCGTCTCGACGCTGGGCGGGATCACGCTGTCGCGGAAGCTGGTGCGAGGGGCGGCGACGCAGCGGCAGCTCGAGGAGGCGTTTCAGGCGGGCCTCCCGGTCGAGGGCAAGGTCGAAGCGGAAGTGAAGGGCGGATACGAAGTGCGCATCGCCGGCCAGCGTGCGTTCTGCCCGTTCTCGCAGATCGATACGTTCAGGACGGAAGCGTCCGCGCACATCGGACGCGTCTATGCGTTCCGGGTCATCGAGTACAAGGAAGGCGGCAGGAACCTGGTCGTCTCACGCCGCGCCCTTCTCGAGGAGGAGCAGCGCGCGAGTGCCGCAGACGTTCGTAAATCGATCGTCGCCGGTGCGGTGATCACCGGTCGCGTCGTGTCGGTCCCCGCGTTCGGCGCGTTCGTCGATCTGGGCGGCGGCGTGCAGGGCCTGCTACACATCTCGGAGATGGGCTGGTCGCACGTCTCCGATGCGTCGGAGATCGTCAAGCCGGGTCAGGAGATTACGGTCAAGGTGCTGCGCGTGGACGAGGCGACGCAGAAGATCGCGCTCGGGTTGAAGCAGCTCGCCGGCGATCCGTGGGCGGGCGTCGAGTCGAAGTACGCGATCGGCCAGGTTCGCACCGGCCGCGTGACGCGCGTGGCGGAGTTCGGCGCGTTCGTCGAACTGGAGCCGGGGATCGAAGGACTGGCGCACGTGTCCACGTTCGCGCCGACGGGGAAGTCGCAGGGATGGTCGTCCTCGATCGCCGCGGGGACGACGGGGTCGTTCGAGATCCTGAGCATCGATCTCGAGAAGAAGCGGATCGGTGTCGCGCTGCTGCCGGACGGATCGGCGCGCGCCGGCGGCGCGCCACCGCCTCCGACCGGTATCGTGCCGGGCGCCCGTCTGACCGGCAAGGTCGAGAAGCACGAGAAGTTCGGCGTGTTCGTGTTCCTGGCGCCGGGCCGCACGGGACTCATTCCGTTGAGCGAGACCGGTGTGCCGAGGGAGGGCGACGTGGCGAAAGCATTTCCGGTCGGCAGTGATGTCGAGGTGGTCGTGCTGGAAGTCGAACCGCCGCCGGGCCGGAAGATCCGGCTCAGCGTCAAGGCTGTCGCGGCCGCGCACGAGGCCGACGAAATGCGCGAGTACAACGAACGCGAGGTCGCCGCGCCGTCCGAAGCGTTCGGTTCGCTCGCCGCTCAGCTCCGCGGCGCGCTCAAACCGCGGGAGAAATAGACGTCGGTTTCGTAGCGCGAAGGCTTCAGCCGAGCGGCGCGTCGCCGTCGAGTCGTAGCGCGAAGGCTGTAGCCGAGCGACTCTGCGGCGGAGGGACAGCAGCTCCCTCCGCTCCGCACGAACCCTTCCGCTGCCGCCGCGGTCCTGACAGCTTGCGGCATAGCCGCGATGAACAAGTAACGCCTCGGCCAGCTTGAGGCGCCTGACTCGACGGCCCGCGGCGCGAGACGCCGTCCCTCCGCGTGGCTATGCGGGCGGAACTGCCTGTGACCGGCGGTGTTGAAGCGCAGAGGAGATGAGGCGCTGCCACTCTGGCCTGGCGCCAGAGATGCGCACCCTCCGTGCAAACTCTGACCCCAACTCTCTCTCTAGACCAGCGAAGAGTTCATCAGCGAAAGACGGCGAGAGTGCCTGAGCCTTCGTCAAGTCTAGAATCACCTTGTCGAGTTCCTTCAGCCTTACCAGGACACCTAACCGAAGGCACCGCCCTTGGTCTCGCGTCAACAGTGACGAGGACTCGGTCCCTTCCGCCAAGTCAATAGTCTCAGCGTTCGAAGAGGAAGTCTTCATTCGTCCACCCTTCTGGCAGAGGCATTTCCTTGTAAATCTGATTGAGAGGAAGCTCTTTTGTTAGATCAATGATGATACTGACAATCGTGCCCTGCCATTCGCGATTCTGAAAAGACTCCACAAATAATTTGCCGGCGCGACGATAGCCGATCAGGGTTGCGTGCCCAGAGGCGAGCAGGAAGGTTCCGCCATTGCGTGAAATCAGTTCTGACAACAAGTAGAGACCATAGCCGGCGTGCGCGCTGCTCTTGCTTGTGGCGTGTAAGCGAATGGCGGCGCGGAGAAAGTCTTCGTCGTTCTGAATTGATGCGATCGGAATCGATGGCTCTCCCATTTCGAAACTTCGCCGAACGCCGACACCGGCGTCAACCATTGTGATTCCCATCTTCAGACGCTGAGGATAGACCTGAGCCACCGCGAATCCATCAACCGGTGCTGCCGCATGGCGGTGAACATTTTCGATCATCTCGGCAATCATGACGGACAGAGCGGACCGATCATCGGCTTTTGGATTGACGAACGTGGTCAGGATATCGACGATCTGCGTTGCGGGGATTGCGCGCGATGATGTCGGCCGCAGTGAGGCCGGTGGCGTCGAGGTTCACTTGCGCCAACTGGATTTCGCACGCCGCAAGGTAGAATCGCTGCGTCCTGGAAGTAGCGCCGCTGACCTTCGCCGCCCGCGTAGCGCGTGAGCAGTGGCTTGGCGATAGGCTCGTCGAGCGAGAAGCCCATGGTCTTTTCGTAGCGAAGGCGGAGATCAGCAGGAGACGGGAACTCGGAAATCGGCCGCGGCGCCGCCGTCATGCCGGTCCAGCGATCGAACTCGACGAACAGATGTCCGTTGGAAGAGAAGACGAACTGAACGTTGTGCTGCGACGCGCGAAGGTAGCCTTTCCCCTGGTCGAGGCCATGACCAGGCGGGAGCGTGTCCTTCTTCGCTTCGATAAGCGCGACGGCCACCGGTTGCGAGTCGGCGTGCACGCGAATCCGGAGTGTGTAGTCGCTGCGTCCGCCGGATCGGCGCCGCGCCTTGCCGGCGATGATCTCTACCGCGCCGAGCGTGGTCTCGCGGCAGATCAGATCCTCCGACCACCCACGGGCGTGGATTGCCGGGTCAATAAGCTTCGCGCGGGTGTCAGCCTCGGAGAGCGCCAAGGCCTCAGATGATAGCGCGCAAAAGAAAAACCCGCGGACACCTTTCGGCGCCCGCGGGTTCGATCGCTCGGCTAAAGCCTTCGCGCTACGTCTGTAGCCCTGAGCCCTAAGCCCGAAGCCCTAGTACCGATAGTGATCGGGTTTGTAAGGCCCATCAACCGGGACCCCGATGTAGTCTGCCTGATCCTTCGACAGCTTCGTCAGCTTCACGCCGAGATGATCGAGGTGCAGCCGCGCCACCTGCTCGTCGAGGTGCTTGGGCAGCATGTAGACCTTCTTCTCGTACTTGCCGGTGTTGGCGTGCAGCTCCAGCTGCGCGATCACCTGGTTGGTGAACGACGCCGACATCACGAAGCTTGGGTGGCCGGTCGCGCAGCCGAGGTTCAGCAGACGCCCCTCCGCGAGGATCATCACGCTGTGACCATCGGGGAACTTGAACTCGTCGTACTGCGGCTTGATGTTGATCCGCTCCACGCCCTTGAACTTCTTCAGCCCGGCCATGTCGATCTCGTTGTCGAAGTGGCCGATGTTGCCGACGATGGCCTTGTCCTTCATCTTCGACATGTGCTCGGCGGTGATGATGTTGTGGTTGCCGGTCGCCGTGATGAAGATGTCCGCGTCCTTGACCACGTCTTCGATCGTCGCGACCTGGTAGCCTTCCATCGCTGCCTGCAACGCGCAGATCGGATCGATCTCGGTGACGATGACGCGCGCGCCCTGGCCGCGCAGCGCCTGCGCGCAACCCTTGCCGACTTCACCGAAGCCGAACACCACCGCGACCTTGCCGCCCAGCATGACGTCGGTCGCGCGCGCGAGACCGTCCGGCAGCGAGTGGCGGCAGCCGTAGATGTTGTCGAACTTGCTCTTGGTCACCGAGTCGTTGACGTTGATCGCCGGGAAGAGCAGCGTGCCCGCTTCCATCATCTGATACAGACGATGCACACCGGTCGTCGTCTCTTCGGAGACGCCGCGCAGCGACGAGGCGATGCGGGTGTAGCGGCCCTTGTCCTTGGCCATCGAGGTGCGGATGGTCTCGAGGATCACGCCCCACTCTTCCGGATCCTTCTCGGCGTTGAACGCGGGGATGACGCCGGACTTTTCGAACTCGACGCCTTTGTGCACCAGCAGCGTCGCGTCGCCGCCATCGTCGACGATCAGCGTCGGGCCGCTGCCGTCGGGCCACTCGAGCGCCTGTTCCGTGCACCACCAGTATTCTTCGAGCGTCTCGCCCTTCCACGCGAACACCGGCGTGCCCCTGGGGTTGGCGATGGTGCCGCCGCTTTCCGGACGACCGACCGCGACCGCCGCCGCGGCGTGATCCTGGGTCGAGAAGATGTTGCACGACACCCAGCGCACGTCGGCGCCGAGTTCGACCAGCGTCTCGATGAGGACGGCGGTCTGAATCGTCATGTGCAGGCTGCCCATGATGCGCGCGCCGGCGAGCGGCTTCTTCGCGCCGTGCGTCTTGCGCAGCGACATCAGGCCGGGCATTTCCTGCTCGGCGAGACGCATTTCCTTGCGGCCGAATTCGGCCTCGTCGAGGCTTCGGACCTTGAACGGTTCACGTCCCGCCGCCTTGGCGGCTTCGTACGGATGCATCTTTGCGGTTGCTGTTGCCATTGTTCTGTTCTCTCCTGGAGTGCGAAGGCTTTCCTGTAGTGCGAAGGCTTGTCCCGTAGCGCGAAGGCTTCAGCCGAGCGCCCGCTTCGCGGTTGCGACGAATAATCCCGGACCCTTCACGCGGGCGTCCGGAGAAAGTGCGACGACTCTGATCTCCTCGAACCCGGCTTCCTGACACATGCGACGCACGTGCTCGTCGCTGAACCCGAGCCAGACGTGGCCCATCTGCTGGCGGTAGTTCTCGCGGTCGTGCGGCAGCATGTCGACGATCACGACGCGGCCCTGCGGTTTGAGGACGCGCGCCACGTCGGCCAGCGCGCGCTCCGGTTCCGGAATGTGATGCAGCACGAGCATCAGCGTTGCCGCGTCCAGCCGCCCATCGTCGATGGGCAGCGCTTCGAGCTCGCCCCGGCGCAGCTCGATGTTGTCGATGCCGTGCAGGCGCTTCTTCGCGGCCTGGAGCATCGCCGCCGACGCGTCCACGGCAATCACGTGCTTGACGAACGGCGCGAGCGCGGCGCTCACCTGGCCGGTGCCGCAGCCGAGGTCGCCGATGGTCCAGTCGCTCTGCGCGAACGCCGCCAGGGCCGCGAGGTGAAAGCGATCGCCGAACAAATCGTCACGGACGCGATCCCATTGCCCGGCGGAGGAAGAAAAAAATTCCTGAGATTTCGTCCGGCGTTCGGCCAGCGCGGCCTGCATCCGGCGCTGATCCTGCGCGGCGGCCGGAGAGGTTCCGACCTGTTCGCGGACGAGCAGCCAGAGTCGTCGCGCGGACGGGTCGAGGTCGTCGCGCGTCATGGTGTAGAGGTTGCTGGTGCCTTCCGCGCGCCCGGCCACCCAGCCGCCGTCGGCGAGCGCCTTCAGATGACGGCTGACGGTGGATTGCGGGAGCTGGACGATCCCGCACAGTTCGGTCACGGTCAGCTCGTGACGGTCGAGGAGCAGCAGAATGCGGCTGCGCGTCGTGTCCGCCAGCGAGGCGAGGTGATCGAGGATTGCGGGGGCGCCTTTCATCCGTATAACCGGATAGAAGGATACATCAGGGATAGAGACAGGTCAAGGGGGTCAGGTAGGTCGGGTGGGTCTCGTGGGTCCGGTGGGTCCGGTGGGTCAAGTAGGGTCGGGTGGGTCTCGTGGGTCACGTGGGTCACGTGGGTCACGTGGGTCAAGTAGGTCAAGTGGGTCCTGTGGGTCACGTGGGTCGGGGTAGGTCAGAGACGCCGTCAGCGTGCGATCGGTGAGCTGGCGCAGAGCAGGATACGGTTGGCGTTGGGCTGCGTCGCGCAGTAGTCGTCGATCGCGCGCTGCACCTCGTCGTGCGCGTGGCGTTCGTCGTGGTCGCGCTTCGCGTCCGAGGCGCTCTTGGCGATGTAGCGGAACACGCTCAGCATGTCGAATCCGATGCCCGGCGGCTGCCAACCGACGGGGTCGGTGGCCCACGGCACCACGTCGAAGATGTCGTGCAGCGGATGCAGGGCCTGGATGTGGACTTTGAATGTGGCTTCCGTGTCGGGGAGCGTGAGGACCAGCGGCGCCTTCTCGAGCACCGAGCGCATCCGCTCGAGAGATCGATCCGGCGCCGGCTCCTGCGCACACGGGATCGCAATCGCGCCGAGGATCATCGCCGACGCGAGCACGAGCGCCGTCCTCGTCATCGCCCCGACGGATCGCAGATGGTGATGCCGGCGCCCTGATTCGGCCGCACTCCGCAGTACTGCGCGACGGCGGTCCGCACTTCTTCTCTGGCCTCGGCCAGCGCGTGCGCGCGCTCGGCGTTGGAAATCGCGGCCAGCGACTTGCCGACCAGATATTTACCGGCGAGGTTCTCGAGCAGGATCGTCAGTAGCTCGCCTTGGTTGAACGCGGCGAGCGGCTGGCGGAGTGGGTTGTCGACCGACGGAAACATCACCCGGTTCTGCTCCGCCATGTTCACGCCGCCGGCGGGAATCGGGCCCGTCTTGACAGTCAGCGTCGCCAGTAATTCGTCGAGCTTCTGCCGCTCCAGAATCTGCACGCGGAAGGTCGGTGTTTCGTCGAGCGTTCGCAGCGACACGATTGGCGGCGTCTCGAGCGCTTCGCGGATCTTTGTCAGGGAGACGGGCGAGGCTGATCCTGGTCCCTGGTCCCGGGTTGCCTGGTCTTTCGGCGCCTGGCCCGTGGTCCCGTCGGCGACCTGAGATGCAGGCGTCTGCTGCGCCGCAGCGGGCGCTGCGGTGAGAATCGCCGTCAACAGCAGAAGCAGCAGAACCATATCGGTTATATGACGCTGCGGACCGCTCCGCAGCCTGACCACAGCCTAACGTACCAGGAAGCCAGCAACGGTGAACTCCACCCGGTGTTCCGTTGGTGTCCCTTGTGGCGGTCGATCCGTCCCCGACCCACTTGGCTTACTTGACCTCTCCGACCTGTCCCCGGTCTTGCGTTTACGAATCACTGCATATAGATTTATAGATATGAAACAGGCGTCGGCGCTCTACCGGCTGCTCGGCGACGAGGCGCGCCTGCGCCTGCTGCGGGTGCTGGCGCGCGAGCGGCTGAACGTCACCGAGCTCACCGGCGTCCTCGGCCTGGCGCAGTCCGGTGTGTCGCGCCATCTGGGGCTCCTCAAAGATGCGGGGCTCGTGGCTGAGGAGCGCGACGGCGGCTTCAGCTACTACCGGGCGGCCGCCCTGGCCGGCGCCGACGCCGCGCTGACCGCGATCCTGCACGCGCAGTTCGACGCGTCCGCAGCGGATCCCGCCGTGCGCGCGGACGATGCGCGGCTGCAGGAAGTGCTGCGGCTGCGGAAGGAAAATTTCGATACGCATGCCGGTCCCGACACGCGCGACGCGAGGCAACTGGTGCCGGGGCGCAGCTGGGCCGCGTGGTCACGGGCGCTCGGCCTGCTGATGCCGCGTGTGAAAGTGGCGGACCTCGGGTGCGGCGAGGGCTACCTGACGATCGAAGCCGCGCGCTGGGCCGCGCGCGTGATCGCGGTCGATCGCTCGGAAACGGTGCTCAACCGCGCGAAAGCCCTCGCGCGCCGGCGCCGTGTGTCGAACGTCATCTGGAAGAAGGGCGAGCTGGAAAAGCTGCCGATGAAGGATGCCTCGGTCGATGTCGCGATGCTGTCGCAGGCGCTGCACCACGCGCACGATCCGGCGCGCGCCGTCGCGGAAGCCGCGCGGGTGACTACTCCCGGCGGCCGTGTGTTGTTGCTCGACCTGCGCGCACACCAGGAGGACTGGGTGCGCGCGAAGCTTGGCGATCGGCGGCTCGGCTTCGAGGACACCGAGCTCAGGCGGATGCTCACCGATGCGGGACTGGTCGACGTCAAGGTCGGCGTCGGCGCGCGCAAGTCGGGCGATCCGTTCACCGTACTGATCGCGTCCGGAACAAAAAGCACCACGAAACCCACGAAACCAGGAAAACCATGAGGTCTTCTTTCGTGTATTTCGTGGCTAAGGGTATTTCATGAAACGTGATGTGCGTGCGCAGCTCGACGAACTCCTGACCAAGCGCATTCTCGTCCTCGACGGAGCGATGGGGACGATGATCCAGCGGCATCAGCTGACCGAGAAGGATTTCCGCGGCACGCGGCTCGCGGCGCACCCGCGCGAGCTGCGCGGCAATAACGATTTGCTCACGCTTACGCGGCCCGACGTCATCGCGCAGATCCACCGCGAGTACCTCGAAGCCGGCAGCGACCTGATCGAGACCAACACCTTCAGCAGCACGGCGATCGCCCAGGCCGATTACGGCCTCGAGGGTCTCGTCTACGAGCTGAACTTCGAGGGCGCGAAGCTGGCGAAAGCCGCGTGCGAGGAATGGACCGCGCGCACACCGGACCGCCCGCGCTTCGTGGCCGGATCGATGGGGCCGACCAACCGCATCCTGTCGATTTCGCCCGACGTGAACAACCCGGCGTTTCGCGCGATGACCTTCGACCAACTGCGCGAGGCCTACAAAGAACAGGTCCGCGGTCTCATCGACGGCGGCACCGACGTGCTGCTCCTCGAAACGATCGTCGACACGCTGAATGCGAAGGCGGGGATCGTCGCGATCGAAGAAGTGTTCGAGGAGCAGGGCGTCCGCCTGCCGCTGATGATTTCGGCGACGATCACCGATCGCAGCGGCCGCACCCTGTCGGGCCAGACGATCGACGCGTTCTGGGTGTCGATCGCGCACGCGAAGCCCTTCAGCGTCGGGATCAACTGCGCGCTCGGCGCGCGCGACATGCGGCAGTATCTCGCGGAGCTCGCGCGCATCGCGGAATGCTACGTCAGCTGCTATCCGAACGCCGGCCTCCCGAACGCGTTCGGCCAGTACGACGAACGGCCGACAGACACCGGCGGCTACCTCCGTGAATTTGCCACCAGCGGCTTCGTGAACATCGTCGGCGGCTGCTGCGGCACGACGCCAGACCACATCCGGTCGATCGCGGAGGGTGTGGTCGGATTGCCGCCTCGAGCCGTACCACATCTCCACCACGGTGGACCGGATTCTTCAACAGTGTCCCCCGCGTCCTCTGTGGTGGAGAGTTCGTCCCCTGTGATGGAGAGCTACACACAGTTTTCAGGTCTGGAGACGCTCACCATCCGTCCCGATTCGAACTTCCAGATGATCGGCGAGCGGACCAACGTTACGGGCTCGGCGAAATTCGCCCGGCTCATCAAGTCGGACGACTACGCGGCGGCGGCGCATGTCGCGCTCGAGCAGGTACGCGGCGGCGCCAACCTGGTGGACGTCAACATGGACGAAGGCATGCTCGACTCCGAGGCGGCGATGACCCAGTTCCTGAACTACATCGCGACCGAGCCGGACATCGCGCGCGTGCCGTTCATGATCGACAGCTCGAAGTGGTCGGTGATCCTCGCCGGGCTGAAGTGCGTGCAGGGCAAGCCGGTGGTCAATTCAATCAGCCTGAAGGAAGGCGAGGACGATTTCCTGAAGAAGGCGGCGATCGTCCGGCGCTACGGCGCCGGCGTCGTCGTGATGGCCTTCGACGAGCAAGGCCAGGCGGACACCATCGAGCGCAAGGTCTCGATCTGCCAGCGCGCGTACGCGCTGCTGACGGAGCGCGCGGGGTTCGATCCGTCCGACATCATCTTCGACCCGAACATTCTGGCGATCGCGACCGGCCTCGAGGAGCACAACGCCTACGCGATCAACTTCATCGAGGCGACGCGGCTGATCAAGGCAAGCTGCCCGGGCGTGAAGATCAGCGGCGGCGTCAGCAATCTGTCGTTCTCGTTCCGCGGCAACGACGTCGTCCGCGAGGCGATCCATTCGGCGTTTCTGTATCACGCGATCAAGGCCGGCATGGACATGGGCATCGTCAACGCCGGCCAGCTGGTTGTGTACGAGGACATCCCGAAGGACCTGCTCGAGCACGTCGAAGACATCATCTTCAACCGCCGTCCCGACGCGACCGAGCGGATGGTGGAGTTCGCGGCGACCGTCAAGGGCGGCGCGACCAGGCGCGAGCACGACCTGACCTGGCGCGAAGCGACCGTCCAGGCGCGTCTCTCGCACGCGCTGGTGCACGGCGTCGTCGACTTCATCGAGGTGGACGTTGAGGAAGCGCGGCAGCAGTACGCCCGGCCGCTCGAGATCATCGAAGGTCCGCTGATGGACGGCATGAAAGTCGTCGGCGATCTGTTCGGCGCCGGCAAGATGTTCCTGCCGCAGGTGGTGAAGAGCGCGCGCGCGATGAAGCGCGCGGTGGCGTACCTCGAGCCGTTCATGGCGGCGGAGCGCGAGGCACGCATGGCGGCGGGCGGTGTCGTCGAATCCTCGTCGAAGGGCAAGATCGTCCTCGCGACGGTGAAGGGCGACGTTCACGACATCGGCAAGAACATCGTCGGCGTCGTGCTCGGGTGCAACAGCTACGAGGTGATCGACCTCGGCGTGATGGTGCCGTGCGACAAGATTCTGAAGACCGCGATCGACGTTGGTGCCGACCTGATCGGGCTGAGCGGCCTGATCACGCCGTCACTCGACGAGATGGTGTTTGTCGCCAGGGAAATGGCGCGCCGCGACATTCACCTGCCGCTCCTCATCGGCGGTGCGACGACGAGCCGGCAGCATACGGCGGTGAAGATCGCGCCGGAGTACGCCGAGAGCACCGTCCACGTGCTCGATGCGTCACGCGTCGTCGATGTGGTCTCGAATCTGATGAGCGGCGACCGGCGCGCAGCCTTCGATCAGACTAATCGCGAACTGCAGGAAACGCTGCGCCAGCAGCACAGCGCGCGCCGGGAGCGGCCGCTGCTGGCGTACGACGCGGCGCTGGCAAACCGCCTGACCATCGACTGGCCGAACGAAGCCATGCCGGAGCCGCCGTTTCTCGGCCGCCGCGTCATCAACGTGCCGCTGGAGGATCTCGTTCCGTACATCGACTGGACCTTCTTCTTTGCTGCCTGGGAGCTGAAGGGGCGCTATCCGGCGATTCTCAGGCACCCCGAGTACGGCAAGGCCGCGCGCGAGCTGTACGACAGCGCGCAAGTGATGCTCGAGCGCATCGTCGGCGAGAAACTGCTGACCGCCACCGGCGTCTACGGCTTCTGGCCCGCCGTGAGCGAGGACGATGACGTCGTGGTCTATCGGGATCGTGAACACGCCGGCGAGCTCGTGCGGTTCAACATGCTCCGGCAGCAGGAAGTGATCGCGGATGGCAAGCCGAATCTGTCGCTCGCCGATTTCATCGCGCCGCGGGCGGCGATGCCTGGCGGGCGCTCCGACTATCTCGGCGCGTTCGCCGTCACCGCCGGGATCGGCGCCGAGGCGCTGGCCAAAACGTTCGAAGCGCAGCTCGACGACTACAGCGCGATTCTCGTGAAGGCGCTCGCCGATCGCTTCGCCGAGGCGTTTGCGGCGTATCTGCATCAGCTGTCGCGAAAGGCCTGGGGCATCGACGAGGCGCGCGACGTGGACGACATCCATCACGAGACCCATCGGGGGATCCGTCCCGCGTTCGGGTATCCCGCGTGTCCCGACCACAGCGAAAAGTTCAAGCTGTTCGAGCTGGTGGGCGCGGCGGACGCCGGGATCGCCCTCAC
>JANYHS010000018.1 GCA_025358945.1 Acidobacteriota bacterium | reverse complement strand
CCGACGAGGTGTATGTCCGTCGTTTCAACGCGAACGACGGCAAGCTGGGCGAACCGCTGCGGATTTCGATCGGCAGCGGCCGCCGTCCACGGTGGCGGCGGGACGGCACGGAACTGTTCTACCTCGCCGCACCGCAGGCCGGCACCCGAGTGCAGGTGATGGCCGTGAGCATCAAGACCGGCGGTGCCTCGCTCCAGGTTGCTGCTCCGACCGCGCTCTTCACGACCCGCATGCTGTCGGGCATCGAAACCGACTACGACGTGACGCGCGATGGCCAACGCTTCCTCGTCGGCACGATCCTCGATGCGCCAAGTGCCACGCGACCGAGTTCGATCATCGTGCTCAATTGGACGGCGGAATTGAAGAACTGAGTCTCGCGCCAAACATCCCGCCGAATTCTCGCGACCGCGTCGGCTCGCGCTCGGAGGGTGGCCGGAACCCAGGTACAAGTCAAGCCGGCAAAAGCCACATTGCACGCGCAATTTAGGATCTGCGATTCGTCCCGTTAGCGATCCGTTAGCTTTTTCCGGTGGATGGAGAGAAAAGACCCGGGAAACCGGGCCTTCTTGGCTGTTGGTGCGGAAGAGAGGATTCGAACCTCCACTGGATTGCTCCAACTAGCTCCTGAGGCTAGCGCGTCTGCCGTTCCGCCACTTCCGCAAGTGGTGAGAAAAACCCTAAGGCCGAACCCTCAGTATAACTGAAGTCGGCCTGTTCGATCAGATCCGCCCCGTCCGTTGCATCTCGGCTCGGACTTCCGTGAGGCGCTCCGATCGGCGATGCGAACGCGACTTCCACATTTCGAGTGTGATGCCCGTGTCGCGCGTGCGGTCTTCGAACTGTACGCGCTCGACCGCGAGGAGCAACTCGGGGTCGTCCCGGCGCAACGCGTCGTACAGCGCGTCCGCCACGATTCTTCGCTCCGCCACGGTATCGAACAGACGCTCGCCCGGGCGACGTTGGAATACGCGCGCATTCGTCGTGCGCACGATCATCTCTTCAATCCAGCGCCGTGCCTTGCGCCTCCGGTGACGGACGTCAGGCGGCGCGAACAGCCGGTACCACTGCCGCCGGCGCCGGCGGCGTTCAGCCGCGGGGCCCACTCGCTTATCGAGCGGTATCTTTTTTCGCCAGACGCCAGGCTTCGAGATCTTGGATGCGGTCTTCATGTTCGTGCAGGATCCGGAAGTGTCCGTCTGTTTTGTCGCCGAGACGATTGGCGATCGAATCAAGCTTGTCACCAATGGAGTCCAGCTTACGGTCCACTTCTGTGAAGCCCTGGTCCATCCGTCCTTTGAGCTGGGAAACAGTCATGCGTCTTCTGGGATTGCGGATCATAGCATCGTCGAAATGCGAAGACGATGCCGCTGCGGTCGAGTCGGAAAACGTTCGAAATTTGCGCGGAATGGCCGGTCGCGCGCGGATTCTGTCGCAGGAACTGCGACGCGCGATCAGGCCGGACTCCGCAGGAATTGCGCGCCCCGGCTTCCTTGCCAGACGGCTATACTCAGATCCAATAGGTGACTCTTATGGCCCGCCGCGGCTTCGCCATCCTCTTCACGCTACTCGGATTCGCCGTGTTCATCTCGCTCGTCGGCTTCACGCTGATGTACGTCCTCGTCGGCCGCGAGCCGGCCGTGCCGTCCAACGCGACGCTGGTCCTGCGTGTCGGAGGCTCGCTCTCCGAAGTCGCACCGGCTGACGTCGTCAATTACCTGCGCGGATCGAAGACGCCGACGGTGCGATCGATCGTCGACAACCTGCGCAAGGCGAAGGTGGACCCGCGCGTGAAAGCGGTGCTGCTCAAACCGACCGGATTCGAGTCGCCGTTCTGGGCCAAGGTCCAGGAAGTGCGCGATGCGGTGCTCGACTTCAAGAAGTCCGGCAAACCGGTCTACGCCTATCTGGAATACGGCGGCGACCGCGAGTACTACCTTGCGACGGCGGCCGACAAAGTGTTCCTGATGCCGTCCACGCCGCTCGACCTGGTTGGCGTGGCGACCTACGAACTGTTCCTCCGCGGCACGCTCGACAAGATCGGCGCGGTCGCCGATCTCCACCGCATCGGCAAGTACAAGACCGCGGTGAACACATTCAAGGAAAAGGGCTATACCGCGCCGCACAAGGAGATGGACGAGTCGATGAACCGCGATCTGTACGAACAGATCGTGCGCGGCATCGCCGACGGCCGCAAGAAGAACGAAGCCGACGTCCGCAAACTGCTCGACGATGGTCCGTTCCTGCCCGAAGACGCCCTGCACGCCGGCTTGGTCGACGATGTGGCGTACGAAGATCAAGTGGACGACAAGCTTCGTGCAGGCGAGGTCCGCCGTCATCTCGACACGGACGATTACGCTCGCGTCAGCCTGTCGTCGCTCGGCCTGAACAAAGGTCCGCGCATTGCGGTAATCTACGCGACCGGCACCATCAACAGCGGCAGAAGTGGCTACGATCCGGTCAACGGGGCGGTGGCGGGCGCTGATACGTTGATCGACTACATCCGTCAGGCGCGCAAGGACAGTTCGGTGCGCGCGATCGTGCTGCGCGTGGACAGTCCCGGCGGATCTGCGTCGGCGTCAGATGCGATCTGGCGCGAGTTGGTGATCACGAAAAGCGAGCGCGCGGATCGGCCGCTCGTGGTGTCGATGTCGGATCTGGCGGCGTCGGGCGGCTACTACATCGCGATGCCGGCGCAGGTGATCGTCGCGCAGCCGTCCACGCTCACCGGATCCATCGGCATCTTCGGCGGCAAGTTCGTCACCGGCGGGGTCTACGAGAAGGTGGGCGCGAAAATCGAGTCGACCAGCGTCGGCCGACATGCGGAGATGAACGGGCCGGCCCGCCCGTACAACGCGGAAGAGCTGAAGAAAGTAGACGAGCAGCTGCAGTCGTTCTACGACCAGTTCGTCGAGAAGGTCGCCGAAGCGCGGCACAGCACGCCGGAAAAGATCGACGCGCTGGCGCAGGGACGCGTCTGGACGGGGCGCCAGGCGAAGCAGAACGGGCTGGTCGATGAATTAGGTGGGCTGGACCGTGCGGTCGCGGTGGCCAAGCAGCGCGCGAAGATTGCGGCGGACAGCGACGTGGAGCTGGTCGTCTATCCGCCGCGCAAGAACTTCTACGAGCTGCTGTCGGATCAGTTCAGCGGGGCGAGCGAGATCCAGGCGGCCGCCGCCCGATCGTGGCTGGATGCGAACCTTTCGAAAGGCGAGATCGAAGCGATTCGCCTGATGCGAGGCCCGTTCGCGATGTTCCATCGCGGCGAGATCCTCGCACTGATGCCGTCGACCTTCTTACGTTAGGACGCCGCGCGCTGCAGTGACTCGCGGTTCACTTCAATCTTCATCTTCTGCTTCGCCTTCGCCATATAGGCGGAGAAGAAGCGGTTGCGGCGGTCGGTCAGGAGTTCTTCGCGGAAGCGATCCTTCGACGATGTCCACTCCTCCGGCGTCACTTCTTTTTTCTCCAGCACCTTGATGACGGCGGTGCCGTTGTCGGTCGCGATCGGATCGCTGACCGCACCCACCGCCAGTTTGAACGCCGCTTCTTCGACTGCGGGCGCGACGCCCAGGTCGGGAATCGGCGAATCCTGCGTGAGGAGCTCGGTCATCTTGGCCTCGACGCCGGCCGCCTTCGCGGCCTTGTCGAAGTCCGTCGCCGACTTCAGCTTGGCCGCGACGTCCGCCGCCTTCTGCCGGCTGACATCTTTCGCCTTCTGCTTCACGACTTCGTCGCGCACGCGGTCCTTCACGTCCTCGGCCTTCGGCACGTACGGGTCCTGCTTGGAGACCAGCGTTTCGAACACGAACCCGCGCGACGCGCGCAGGGCTCCGGACACGTCGCCCGGCTTCATGTCGAACGCCTTGTTTGCCGCTTCCGGCGAGGGCCCGAGCCCGAGAATCGGTTCGTCCTTGGCGAAGAATCCCGACTCCTGAACGGTGAGGCCCTGCGCTTTGGCCACCTTGTCGAGATCCGCCGCGTTGGTGATCTGTTTCCCGAGGTTCTGCGCGAGGTCGGCCGCCTGCGTCTGCGCGCGCTGGTAGGCGAGCTGATCGTTGAGCTGCTGCCGCACCTCGGCGAGGGGCCGCGTGGTGGCGTTCTTTTTGTCGACCAGCTTGATGATGTGGTAACCGAATCCGGTCTTCACCACGTCGCTTGTCGTCCCCGGCGTCATCGCGAACACGACCTGATCGAACTCGGCCACCATGCGCCCGCGGCCGAAGTAGTCGAGGTCGCCGCCGTTTTTCGCGCTGTCCGTGTCGTCGGAATTCTTCTTCGCCAGCTCCGCGAAATCGGCGCCGGCTTTGGCCTGCTTCAACAGCTCCTGCGCCTTCGCCTTGACCGTCGCATCGTCTTTGCCCTCGGTCTTCAGCAGGATGTGGCTGGCGCGAACCTGCTCCGGCGTCGTGTACTGCTCACTGTTGTTGTTGTATTCCTTCTCGATGTCGGCAGCCGGCACGACGACCTTCGCGCGCAGGCCATCGATATCGAGCAACAGGTAGCGGATCTTCCGCTTCTCGGGAATCTTGAAGTCGTTCTTGTGGCCGTCGAAATAGCTCGCCACCTCGGCGTCCGTCGCGGTGACCTGCGTCCGGAAGCTGTCCGCCGTAAAGCTGACGACGGCAAGCTTGACCTTGTCGTTGCGGCGGCGGTATTCCTTCTCGAGATCCTTGTCGTTCACCGACAGCCAGTCGGTGAGTGACCCGCGCAGTTTCTCGACCGAGAGGCCGCGGCGCACGTTGTCCTCGAACTCCGACGCGACCATCGGCGGCCGCTGCATCCGCAGGAGCTGCTGATATCGCGCCTCGCCGATGAAACCGCCGTTCTCCTGGAACGCGGGCATGGCGAAGATCCGCTGACGGACTTCCTCGTCGCTGACTTTGATGCCGAGGCGGTCGGCTTCGGCCAGCGCGGCGCGCTCGTCGACCATCTGCTGCAGAATCTGCTGCTCGATGCCCAGCTGCTTCAGCAGCTGATCGCTCATGTTGCCGCCGTACGCTGATCGATACGCCTGCAGTTGGGCTTGATACGTCCGGCGGAAGTCACCGCTCGTGATCTCGCGGCCCTCGACCTTGGCGATCGTATCGCCAGAGGCCGCGTCCGCACCGCTGCCGCGCAGGAAATCAGGAATGTAAAAAAGGACAAACGCCACGCACACCAGGCCGAGGCTCCACTTGAGCCAGTCCCTGTGGCGGCGCATCCGATCGAGCATGGTCATTGGGGCACCTTGGAAACCCCCATTTTAGGCCATGAACTTGCAAAGTGGCAAGCAGTTACAAGGTCGCTATGTGCTATATTTATCGAGAACAGAAGCACTTAGCTGATGTCTTCAGCCAGTCGAGCCCCACGAATCCCTGTTGCGTTGTATCAGGCGGCCGGTCCCGCCGGAAAAAGTCGATCCAAGTTGCGCCGCGTGGAGCGCCCTGACGCATTTCTCGATCTCGTGCGCGGCGTCAACGCCACTCTCGATCCGCAGAAGATCGCCGACGTGATCCTCGAACATGCCGTGACGTGGCTGCCGGCGCTGTGTTGGGCCGTCGTGTCCGCGGATCTGTCGGGTCGGTTGTCCGTTCTCGCCGATCGCGGGCTGACGCCGGACATGGAACTGGCCGTGCGCGCAGTCGCGACGTGGGTGATGAACCGCAGCCAGGAATTTCTCACGCCCGATCTCGCGCGCGACACGCGCGTGTCTGCGGCGCACGCCGGCGCAGTGATCGCGTTTCCGCTCAGCTGCCGTGGGCGCCGCCTCGGTGCGCTCGTCGCCCTCGATCCGCAGGTGTCCGCGCGCGAGCCGCGCATGCCCGAGAGTCTGCTCCGCGCAGTGCGTGTGCTGCTCGAGCCGGCGTCCGTCGCGCTCGACAACGCGCTGCTGCTCAAGCGCGCCGAAGCGTTGTCGGTCACCGATGACCTGACGCACCTCTACAACTCGCGGTATTTGAACCTCGTGCTGCGACGGGAAACCAAACGCGCGTCGCGCAGCGGGCGCCCGCTCTCGCTGCTGTTCATCGATCTGGACGGCTTCAAGGCCGTCAACGACACACACGGCCACCTGTTCGGCAGTCGCGCGCTCGTGGAGGCGGCCGCCGTCATTCGCGCGAGCGCCCGGGAAACCGACGTCGTGTCGCGCTTCGGCGGCGACGAGTTCGCCATCATCCTGCCCGACACGGGCGGCGAAGGCGCGTTCGCGGTCGGGGCGCGTGTGCGCGACAAGATTGCGGCCTACACGTTTCTCGCGGGCGACGACCTCGCGATTCGCCTCACCGCGTCGGTCGGGGTCGCCACCCTGCCCGACGTCGCCAATTCGGCCGAAGAACTCGTTCAGGCTGCCGACAAGGCGATGTACCAGGTAAAAGATTCCGGCAAGAACGGCATTCAGGCCGCAGCCGCTCCCGCCGATAGCTAGTCATTAACGACTATAGGAGTTTCGATTTGAGTCTTCGTTCGATGCTGTCGTTGTTCTCGAGTGATCTGGCTATCGATCTCGGCACGGCCAACACCTGCGTCTACGCCCGCGGCAAGGGGATCGTCGTCAACGAGCCCTCCATCGTGGCGATTAACAAGGTGACCGGCCGGGTCGAAGCCGTTGGCAAAGACGCCAAAGACATGCTCGGCCGGACGCCCGGCAACATTGTCGCCATCAAGCCGATGAAGGACGGCGTCATCGCGGACTTCGAAGTCACCGAGAAGATGCTGACCTACTTCATCAAGAAGGCGCACAACCGCAACGTCTGGGTCCGCCCGCGCATCGTCATCGGCGTGCCGTCCGAGATCACGCAGGTGGAGAAGCGTGCGGTGAAGGACAGCGCCTACCGCGCCAAGGCGAGCGAGGTGCACCTGGTTGAAGAGGCGATGGCCGCGGCGATCGGCGCCGGCATGCCGATCACCGAACCGGCGGGCAACATGATCGTCGACATCGGCGGCGGCACCACGGACATCGCGGTCATCTCGCTGGCGGGCATCGTCTACAGCAAGGCGGTCCGCGTCGCCGGCAACGAGATGGACGAGGCGATCATCCAGTACGTGAAGAAACAGTACAACCTGCTGATCGGTGAACGTACCGCCGAGGCGATCAAGATCGAAATCGGCTCCGCCTTCCCGCTCGATGAGCGCTTGACGATGGAGATCAAGGGACGGCATTTGATTGAGGGCGTCCCGAAGACGATCACGATCACCGACGAGGAAATCCGCGAGGCACTCGCCGAAACGGTCAACGTCATCGTCGACGCCGTGCGCGTGGCGCTGGAGCGCACGCCGCCCGAGTTGTCCGCCGACATCGTGGACCGCGGGATCGTGCTGACCGGCGGCGGCTCGATGCTGAAGAACCTCGACAAGCGGCTGCGCGAGGAGACCGGTCTGCCGCTGGCGATGGCCGAAGATCCGCTGTCGTCGGTCGTGCTCGGCGCGGGCAAGATGCTGTCGGACTTCAACCTGCTGCGGAAGATTTCGATCGATTAAGTGGCACTCCTGGACATCCGCCAGCGATCCGGCTCCCTGTTTCTCGCGGTCACCCTCGGGCAGATTCTGCTGATCTCCGCCCAGGTGAACTCGAAGAGTGGCGTGCCGGTGATCGAAGCGGTCACCTTTGGCATTTTCTCGGAAGTGCAGCGCGGGCTGTCCGGCGGCTTCGCCGGGTTCCACCACGTCTGGACCGGCTATATCGGCCTGCGGAATCTGAAAGTGCAGAATGATGCGCTGCAGCGCGATTTGGCGGTCGCGCAGGTGGCGGTTCAAGAACAGCGCGCGCTGGCGGATCGCGCGGGGGGGCTTGCCAGGCTCCTCGACATGCGCGAACATCTCGCGCTGAAAACCGTCGCCGCCGAGATCATCGGCGCGGCCGCGACGCCCGACTTCCGAACGCTGACGATCGACAAGGGCACGCGCGAGGGGTTGAAAGCCGACATGGCGATCATCGCACCGGCCGGCATCGTCGGCCGGCTCGTCGTGCCGAGCCTGCGGTCAGCGAAGGTCCAACTCCTCGTTGACCGCAACGCCGCGGTCGGCGCGATCGTCGAGCGCACGCGGGCCCAGGGCGTGGTCGTCGGCGCGGGCGACGATCGCCTGCGCATGGAATACGTCTCGGAGGTGTTCGACATCATCGCCGGTGACGTGGTGGTGACGTCGGGCATCGACGGGATCTATCCGAAGGGCTTCGTGATCGGCCGCGTCGAGTCTGTGGAGAAGGCCGGCGGCGCCTACAAGCGGATCATGATCAAGCCGGCGGTGGATTTCTCGTCGCTCGAAGAAGTGCTCGTGGTGCTGACGCCGACGCCGGCGCGACAGGCCGCCGAAGGCGCGTTGGAGTGAAGGTCGCCGGGGTCATCTTGGCCGTCGCGGTCGCGCTGGCGCTGCAGACCACCGCCGCCCGCTTTCTCGTGCGCGGGTCCATCGCGGTCGACCTCGTGCTGGTCGTGGTGGTCTACGTGGCGCTGACGTCGGGGCCGGCGACCGGACTGCTGTCGGGCACGTTCGCGGGCCTCGCCCAGGACGCGCTGTCGAGCAGCGTCATCGGCATCGGCGGCCTGGCGAAGACGCTGGTGGGATTCCTGGCCGGGATCATCGGCACGCAGTTCATCGTCACCGCGTCGTTGCCCAGATTCGTGGTGTTCTTCGGGGCCACCGTGCTGCACGCGGTCGTGTTCATGGGCCTGTATGTGCTGCTCGACTTGAGGCATTTTGGCGCGCCCATCGGGGCTGTGGCCGGGCAGGCGGCGGCCAACGCTGTCGTCGGCGTCGTTGCATTTCAGCTGGTCGAACTGCTCCCGGGGGCGGTGGAACGACGGCGAGCCGGGAAATCCCGGATGCGGCGCTGAAACGTAAGATGTAACTGCTATGGTTGAAGACCGGCGCCACACCACCATCCGCCTGACGATCCTCCAGTACGCGACCGTCGCGATCTTTTCGGTACTCGCGGTCGGATTCTGGGTGATGCAGGTGGTGGAGCACGCGAAGTTCGAGGAGATGGCGGAGAACAATCATCAGCGAACGCTCGCCTTGCGCGCGCCGCGCGGCATCGTCTTCGACCGCAACCTGCACGTGCTGGTCGAGAACCGAAGGTCCTACAGCATCTCCATCGTTCGCGAGCACACCAAGGATCTCAACCGCACCGTGCGCCTGCTGGCGTCGGTGATGGGCCTCGACGAGGCGGGCGTACGGCAGATCGTCGAGCGCCATCGCAAGGAGCCGACGTACCGGCCGATCACGATCATCCAGGACGCGACGCTTGCGCAGGTGGCGGCGATCCGCGCGCGGCGACTCGATTTCGAGCTGCCGGACGTAGTCGTCGAGCAGGTGCCGACGCGGCGGTATCCGGAAGCGATGGCGGCGCACCTGTTCGGCTACGTCGGCGAAGTGAACGACGCGCAGGTCACCGACAGCGACGGTCTCAAGAGCGGCGACATCGTCGGGCAGGCGGGGATCGAGAAAGTCTACAACGCGCTGCTGATGGGCGCCGATGGCGCGAAGCGCGTGGTGGTCAACAGCGTTGGACGCGAAATTCGGACGCTCGATGAGGACGCGCCGATCGAAGGCCGTCGCCTCCAGTTGACGATCGATTACGACGTGCAGAAGGCGATCGAGGACGGCTTCCGGGTCGCCGGCTTCAACGGCGCCGCCGTCGTGCTTGATCCCTCGAACGGCGACGTGCTCGGCTTCACCAGCGTGCCGAGTTACGACCCGAACGCGTTTGCCGCCGGCATCGATCGCGCGACGTGGGCCTCACTCAACACCGACGAGCTGAAGCCGTTGCAGGACCGCGCGATCCAGGGGCGTTACTCTCCCGGCTCGACGTTCAAGATGGCGGTGGCGCTGGCAGGACTCGAGGAAGGGATCATCACGCCAGACTTCCACGCGCACTGCGCGGGCCACGCGAATTTCTATGGGCACGATTTCAAGTGCTGGAAGCCCGGTGGCCATGGGTCCATCGACTTGCGGCACGCGATCGAGCAGTCGTGCGACGTGTACTTTTACACGGTTGCCAACATCGTCGGCGTCGACAAGATCAATAAATGGGCGACGCTGCTCGGGCTCGGCGTCAAGAGTGGCATCGACTTGCCGAACGAAGTGCAGGGGCTCGTGCCGTCCACCGAGTGGAAGCGCGAGAAGATGCACGAGAAATGGTACGCGGGGGAGACCATCTCTGTGGGCATCGGGCAGGGCGCGGTCGCCGTCACGCCGGTCTCGATGGCCGTCTACATGGCGACGCTGGCCAACGGCGGCACGCGCGTGACGCCGCATCTGCTGAAGGCGGTGGACGACGGCTCCGGCTGGAAACCGGTACCGCCGCCGCCGCCGCAGTCGAAGGTCAACATCGATCCCCAGAAGCTGCAGGCCATCCGCGACGGTCTCTGGATGGTGGTCAATCAGGGCGGCACCGGCGGTCGCGCGCGCCTGATTGGCCACGACGTCTCGGGCAAGACCGGATCCTCGCAGGTGATTTCGAACGCCGGGCGCGTCGCCGCCGGCCGGACCACCAAGGACCTGCGCGACAACGGCTGGTTCGTGTTTTTCGCGCCGCGCGACAATCCGCAGATCGCCGGTGTCGTCTTTCTCGAGCATGGGATCCACGGCGGGAATGCCGCGGCAGTGGCGCACCACATCCTCGAGACGTTTTTCGCGAAAAAGGAAGGGAAGCCGCTCCCGCTCGTGCCGGCCGACTTTCATCTGAATTACATCGATCCGTACGCCCGTGTCGGCGGCCCGGTTGCCGGCGGGCAGGACTGACGCGTGTTTGAACGACGCCTCTACCATCACGTCGACTGGGCGCTGGTCATCGCGATCCTCGCGCTGTGCGTGCTGGGCGTCGTGATGATCAACAGCACGACCGCCGATCCGACGCGCGCCACGTCGCGCCTCTACATCACGCAGCTCTACGCGATCGTCCTCGGCCTGTTCGCGATGGTGTTCATGCTGACGCTCGACTACCGCACGTTCACCGACAAGTCCCATCTGATCTATTTCGGCATGTGCGCCCTGCTCGTCTACGTGATGTTGTTCGGTATGGTGCAGATGGGCGCGCGCCGCTGGATTCCGCTCAAGCTCTTCAACCTGCAGCCGTCCGAGTTCGCCAAGGTCGCCGTTGCGCTCGTCCTCGCCAAGTTCTTCGGCGAGAATCGTGGCACGCCGTCGTGGGCCGACCTCGCCGTCGGCGGCGTCCTGACGCTGATCCCACTCGCGCTGATCGCCAAGGAACCGGATCTCGGCACGGCGGTCACGCTGATTCCGGTGTTCTTCGCGATTGCGTATCTCGCCGGGATGCGGATGCGCATTTTCGGACTGTTGTTCCTCTGTTTGCTCCTCGCGGCACCCGTCGCATGGAAATTCGCGCTCAAGGACTATCAGAAATCCCGTGTTTCGACGTTCCTCGATCCGTCACAGGATGCGAAAGGCGCCGGCTACCAGCAGATTCAGGCGCGCATCACCGTCGGTTCGGGGGGCCTCACCGGCAAAGGGTTCAAGAAAGGGACTCAGGGGCAACTTCGCTTCCTGCCGGTTGCGCATAACGATTTCATCTTTTCGGTGCTGGCCGAGGAGCAGGGTTTTGCGGGCGTCCTGGTGGCGCTCGGTCTGTATCTGTTTGTGATTCTGCGCGCGCTCGAGGCGGCTCGGCTGGCCAAGGACCGGCTCGGGTCGTACCTCGTGCTTGGCGTACTCGCCAGTTTTACCTTCCAGGTGATTTACAACATCACCATGTCGGCAGGATTGGCGCCCGTCAAAGGACTTACGCTTCCGCTCATGAGCTACGGAGGGTCGTCGATGATTGCCACCCTCGCGGGCTTCGGGCTGGTGCTGAACGTCCGCATGCGCAGATTCACGAACTAACCGGGCAGGCCTGAAGGCCTGCGCTACGACCGGGTCGGCACGGACCGCCCGACACGTAGCGCAGCCCTTCAGGGCTGCCAAGGAGTTTGTGATGAACAAGGAGATGATCGTCTCCTCCAACGGCCACGAAACGATGGTGGCCATCCTCGAGGACGACCTGGTCGCAGAGATTTTCGTCGAACGCGAACGGCACCGCGGCGTCGTCGGCAACGTCTACAAAGGCCGGGTCTCGAAAGTGCTGCCCGGCATGCAGTCCTCCTTCATCGACCTCGGCCTCGAGCGCGATGGCTTCCTGTACGTCGCCGACGTCATCGACACGCTCGCCGAGTTCGACAAGCTCGCCGGTGATGAAGACGACGAAGCGGGCGCGACCGGCAACGGCGGCGGCGGTGGTGGCCATCGAGGCCGGCCTGAGCGCGACCGCCAGGATCGCCCGACCCAGAAAATCGAAGAACTCCTCAAGGAAGGCCAGGAGATCGTCGTCCAGGTCGTGAAGGAGCCGCTCGGCACCAAGGGCGCGCGCCTCACCACGCACGTGACGATTCCGGGGCGCTTCATGGTGTTCATGCCGACGGTCGATCATATCGGCGTGTCGCGCAAGATTGAATCGCGCGAGGAGCGCGGCCGGCTGCGCGGCATCGTCCGCGAGTTCCGCGAGGCGCACGGCTTCACCGGCGGCGTGATCATCCGCACGGCGGCGGGCGGACGACCGAAGGAAGACATCCTCGGCGACCTCGACGCGTTCCACAAGATCTGGACCGAGATGCGCCAGCGCAACGAGTCGTCTCGCGCGCCGGCCGTGCTGTTCCAGGAGCAGAGCATCGTCGCGCGGCTGCTGCGCGATCTGCTGACCGAGGATTTCCAGGCGATCCGCATCGACAACGCGCAGGAATACCAGAAGGTGATGGAGCTCATCGAGCGCATCATGCCGAGCCTGGCGCCGAAGGTGAAGCTGTACTCGAAGCCGTTCCCGATTTTCGACGAGTACGGCGTGCAGGCCGAGATCGACAAGGCGCTGAAGAGCAAGGTGTTCCTGAAGTCCGGCGGATCGATCGTGATCAACCAGACGGAGGCGCTCGTTGCCATCGACGTCAACACCGGGCGCTTCGTCGGCAAGAAGACCAGCGGCCGTCTCGAGGATACGATCGTCAAGACCAATCTCGAGGCCGTGAAGGAAATCGTCCGGCAGATCCGCCTGCGCGATCTCGGCGGCATCATCGTCCTCGACCTGATCGACATGGACGACAAGAAAAACCGCCAGAAGGTGTATCAGGCGGTGGAGCAGGAGCTGCGCAAGGATCGCTCGCCGTCCAAGGCGCTGCAGGTGTCGGACTTCGGTCTGGTGATCATCACGCGCAAGCGCGTCAAGCAGAGTCTCGAGCGCGTCCTCACCGAGCCGTGCCCGTACTGCGCCGGCACCGGCGTGATCAAGTCGAGCTCGACGATCTGCTACGAGATCCTGAACGAAGTGAAGAAGGTCGGTCCGGACATCAGCGGCCATCGGCTGCTGCTGCGGGTGAACCCCGACATCGCGCGGGCGCTGAAGGAAGAAGAGAGCGGCGTGCTGACGGACCTACGGGCGTCGATTGGAAAGGACGTCACCATCAAGGCTGACGTCCATCTCCATCACGAGCAGTTCGATGTCATGGCGGTGTAGAGGCGAGCCGCTTCAACAGGGATTATCGAAGGGATCGGTGATTCGTGAACGGATCGACGCAGGTCACGCCCGTCCGGCGAACGTGCTTCGTGTTGCGCGTCACGAGAGACAAGCCGTGCACCCTGGCGGTGGCGGCGAGCAGTCCGTCGATGACCGGGACCGGATCCGGGACGTGCCGATCGTCAACACGCTGACAAACAGTTCCGCGTCGTCCACGTCCGCGAACCATCGCGCCACCCATGCGTTGCAGCGCTCACCCTTCCGCAACTCGGAGAAGATGTTGGTGTCGATCAGGAACGACCGCCGTACGTGAAAAGAGCTGAGGAGCCCGATGCCCCTCAGCCCTTAGCCATCAGCCCTGAACGCGATGCCGCTTACGCGGTCGGGAAGTGGACGAGATAGTGGTTCCCGCCCTTGTGGATCCACAGGCGCGTGTAGTCGCCGCCCTTCAGCGTCTCGACTTTCGAGCTGTTGGCCTTGGGTGGCGCGTCCTTCTGGACCTTGTCGATCTCGGACTGCGGGATGATCGTCACGACTTCGCGGCCGGCGACCTTGCCGCCCTTGCGGAATTCCACCCAGCGCTCGAGCGAGGCGGTCTGGCCCTTGGCGTCCGGCGTCGCCATTTGCGGCGTCAGGTGAACCTGGTACGTGCCGGCAGCCAGCGTCTTGCCGTCGGCCTTCACGCCTTTCGGAATGTGGACGGACCCGAGAGCCATCTCGCCTTCCGGCGCCATCACGGCTGGGCCGGTAGCGGGCTGCGCCTTCGGCGCGGTGTGACCTTTTTCCGTCTGCGCGAAGGCGGTGCTTGCGGCGACGGCGCCGACAAGAACCCCCACGAGAACAATTCGCTTCATGATGCTGGCCTCCAAATGAACGCCCAAGGTGACGTTGATTATACCGAGGATCAGCAATCGTGGTGCCATCGGAATCAACAGCCGGGCTGGCGTTTCGCGAGGATGATGTCGCCGCTGATCGTCTCGCTGCGCAGTGATCCGTGTACGCCGGTGACCTTGATGGTCCCTGAAATCGAATGCAGATCCACCCAAACTGACGCCGGCACGGTCACCGTGTAGTCAACTGATACGTGGTCGGTTCGGCGGTTTGGGTCGCCACGATTCTGCTCGTATTCGGTGCGGACGTCGACGCGGCCGGCGCGGTCGTCGACGGTGATCAGCACGCGCGCCAGCTCGCTTTAAGGTTTTCGCCGCGGCTGCCAGCGGACGCGCCCGAGATCGCGGATTCGCGATCCGGAGACGATGATGCCTTCCGCCACGAGCAGGGCCCGCTTCAGCATCTCGCTCCCGCCGTAGCCGCCCAGGCCTCCACCGGCGGCGATCACGCGATGGCACGGCACATCGGGCCGGCCGCAGCCGCGCATGATGTTGCCGACGGCGCGCGCCGCACGCGGGCGACCCGCCAGCGTGGCGACCTCGCCGTACGCGGCCACGCGTCCCGGCGGAATCCGCCGGACGACGGACAGCACACGGCGGGAAAACTCGGTGTCTTTCGGCGCTATTTGACGCATGGCAGCGGGCGGCCTTCCGCTTTCATCGACAGGCCCGAAATCACCGCGAGGGTTGGCGCGAGATCGGCCGGCGTCGCCGGCTGCTGATAGGCGCCGGGCCTGATGCCCTGGCCGAGGAACAGGAGCGGCACGCGCTGATCATCTGGTGTTGCGGACCCGTGCGTCGTGCCTGCGGAGGAGATCATCCATCCCGGTTTCGCCGCAAAGATGATGTCGCCGCTGCGGCCCGGAACGTAGCTGAGCGCCGCCGCGCGTAACAGCGGGTCGCTCGACTTCGCGCCGTCGCGCGCCTGCTCGCTGCGAAACGCGCGCCGCACGCCGGGACGCGCTTCGATCGCCGAAATGACGCTGCCGATCAGGCCCTTGGTCTGTTCGATCTTCTTGTAGACGCCCGGCTCGAAATAAATATCGTTCGTATTGAGCACCGTGACGTGGCGTCCTTCGCCGAGTGCCGGCTTCAGCGCCCGCTCGATCGCCACGACAATCTCGCTGCCGCTGATGCGTCCCGCGTCCTTGCCTTCCGCCACCAGCTGTTCGGGAATCGGCGTCACGCCGTGATCGGCGGTGAGCCCGGCCACCCATTGATCCTTGCCGACGACGGCATCGAGCTGATCGAACAGCGCGCCGATCGTCAGATCGAGCCGTGCGTAGATGTCCTGCACCTCGTGGCTGCTCGGACCGAACGCGTGGCCGACCAGGTCGGGGCTCGAAAAACTGACGGCGAGCACGTCGGTGCCGTCATGTCTGCCGAGTTGCATCGACTGCACCAGCGCCGCGGCGAATCGCCCGAGGTACGCGTCGGCGTACGGGCTGCGCTCCCACTGCTGGAAGTACGCCGCGTCCGCGGTCGTCGCCAAACCCTTCAGCGCGTGCGGAAACGTCCGCGTCCACCCCTGCGGTGGCGCTTCGCCAAGACCATCGTCGGAACCCGAGTACGACGTCGGCGGCAGCATGCGCGTCCACGTCTTGCCGAAATCGGCGGTGATCGGGTTGGCGTCGACGAAGGCCTTCACCGCGGGCACTGTCGTCTGCGAGTAGGCCGACGAAGTCTCCCAGCCGTCGAGTGTATTGGTCAACCATGTGACGGCGTCGCCACCGTGTCCGCCGAGCATGATCGCGCTGCGATCCTTGAGCGACAGCGACACGACGTGCGCCTGGCGGCTTTCACGCATCTGATCGCCGAAGGTCGGCACCAGCAGCCGCTGCGGGCTGTCGCCGCCGGTCACGGTCACGCCGTAGCCGACGTCGTTCGCGCGCGGATCCTCAGTGCACGTCATCTGTTTCCGCGCGTCGCGATCCCACCAGGAGTTCTGGAATACGCCGTGCGTGGGCGGGAACGATCCCGTCGAAATCGTTGCGTGCCCGGCGCACGTCACCGTGGTCAGGTACGGATACGCCGCATTCTGAAACCAGGCGCCCTGCGTCACCATCCGCTTGAGGCCGCCTGTCCACTCGCCATTGAAGCGGTCGACGTAGTCGGCGCGCATCTGATCGACGACGATGATGACGGCGAGCTTCGGCCGGGTGGGCGTCTGCGCATGAAAGCGGGGTGTGGACAGCACCACCAGCGCGGCGAGGACGGCTATGGTTTTCACGCTGGGGATTTTACATCAGCAGCAGCGGGTCGAACGCGTAGCCCGCCGGATCGACCGGCGCGGCAATGGCGCCCGGGCGCCGCGGATCGTCGCCGGGGTCCCACAGGTTCACTTCGTAGGGCGCATCGAGGCGTGAGCCGTCACGGTCGATCAGCACGCGCACGTGGGGGCGATACGGATCGGGCGCGTACTCGTTCATGACGACGGCGATCTCGCCGGTGTTGAGGCGCACCAGATTGCCCACCGGATAGATGCCGATGAGTTGCACGAAGCGGCGAACGAGATGCTGATCGAACTGCGTTCCGTCGTTGCGCTTCAATACCGCAAGAATGCGGTCGGTGGGAAACGCCTGCTGGTAATGGCGCTGCGATCGCATGGCGTCGTAGACGTCGGCGATGCTGCACAGCATCGTGCCGACGTTGAGCGAGGGCCGGGTGACGCCGGACGGATATCCGGATCCGTCAATACGCAGGTGATGCTCGAACGCGACAATCGGCACCAACGCCGGAATGTCCGGCGTCGTGCGCAGGATTTCAGCGCCGTCCACGACGTGGCGCTTCATGATCGTGAACTCCGCGTCCGTCAGCGCGTCCGGTTTGTTCAGCACTTCGAGCGGCGTGCGAACTTTCCCGATGTCGTGCATCAGCGCGGCGAGGCCGAACTCGCGCAGCAGCGGGCCGTCGACTCCCAGCCCGCGCGCCTGGCCCATCGTCAGGATCGACACGTTCACCATGTGTGTGAACGTGTAGTTGTCGTAGTTCTTCAGTGTCGTCAGCGCCAACAGCGCAGTGCGGTTCTGCGCCACGGCCTGCGCGAGGCCGTCGATCATCGACCGCGCCGCGGTCGCGTCCGGATGTCCCTCGGTCTCCGCGCTGTCCCAGATCTCGCTGGCGAGCGTGACGGCATCGGAGTAGAGCCGTTTGATCGTCGCCATGTCGGTGACGCTGCCCGCGACGCGCTGCTCGACGGAGACGCGCCCGACGCGGACGTGGGGGAGCGGCGGGAACGCAGTCGCGGCGCCGGGGTCCCGGGCGTCGAGCGCCATCAGTGCGGCGAGGAACTCGGCGATCTCGTCGAGCGTGACCCCACGATCGATCGTCATCCGCTCGATGCCGCTCTGCTGCAGCCGCCGGACGAACGGACCGAAGGTGTCCGCCTTCGCCATCGGCATGTCGTCGACGATCACTTCGTCGCCGACCAGACCGATGGTGACCGCCGGCTGCAGGCTGTGCAGCAACTGGAACGCGGACGACAGCGCGTCGAGGTTGCGCCCGATGATCGGGTGTCCGGGCGAGTAGAGCTGCGCCGATCGCAGCGAGGCGGCGAAACGTCGCAGGAGATCGTCGGCGAGCTGGAAGCGGGGCGCGCTCATGCCTGGTGCTCCTCCGGTGGACGGGCAGCGGGGCGGCGCGTGCGGCTGGCGGACAGTTGCGCGCGCGCCGCGGATCGGACACCACGTGAGCCGCGGGCGACGGCCTCATCGAGCACGGCAAACGCGTCCGCGGTACCGATGCGCGCCAGCGCCGACGCGGCCGCGCTGCGCGTGGCGCCGGTGCGTCTCGGCGCCCACCATTCGCCCTTGTAGAGCACCTCGCGCAGCGGCGCAATGCCTCCCGGATCGCGCAGCGCGCCAAGCGACTCTATCGCGCGCAGGTAGATCGGCGCCAACGCGCCGCGATGGTCGATGTGGCCCAGGATATAGGCAAACAGCGGCGTCGCGCGTTCGTCGCGCACACGGCCGATCGACTGCATGATCGCGTCGCGTGACTGCGCCGTGCCGCTGGCGAGCGCCTGCTCGAGGATGCGGTAGGCCGCGTCCGTGCCGACGTTCAGAATCGCTCGCACGGCCTCGCGCTGCACCTGCGGTTCGTTGTCGTCGAGCAGCTCCGTCAGATCCGGCAGCGCTTCGTCGCCGCCGAATTGCCGCATCAGCTGGATCGCGGTGCGGCGCACGGCGGGGTTGTGCGAATTCTTCAGCCGCTCGATGGTGCGGCGCCCCACCGAGCCGAACGCCAGCAGGATGGAGGTCAGCCGCTCCCGCGTGCGCGGCCGGTCCTCGACCGACAAGGCTTCCGCCAGCGGGCGCACGAACACTTCGCCAAGCGACACACTCATCACCTTGACGCGTTCGAACTGCGCTTCGTCCAGCGTCGCCAGGTGCGTCGTCACGTGGCGCATCATCGAGCCGGCCAGCAGGACGTCGATCGCCGTCAGCGCGAGTTGCCGCCGCGACGGCGTCCCGGCGCCGCCGGCGGTCACCAGGACGGCGATCGACTCCGAGGCCGCGTCGAAGTCGCCGACCAGGAGGAGGTCCTCGATCAGGCCGACCAGCGGCGTCAGCAACTCGCGCCAGCGTTGCTCGTCCTGCTCGATCTTCAGCAGGTCGATCATCAGCATCAGGTCGAGGCCGCGCAGCGCCGTCGTGGCGATCGTGCGGAGCCAGGCGCTGATGCGCTCCGGCGGGTCGTCGCTGGTACTGGCGACGTCGATCGCCTTCATCCGCGCACCGGACAACTCCTTGCCGTACGACTCCGAGACGAACGTTGCGTCGGAGTACGACGTCAGCAGTTTCTCGGCGACGGTGTCCCACAGCTCCCCGAAGGTGTCCGTGCTCCCCAGGGGCGACTCGGCAACGTCGTGTCGCGCCATCGCGAGCAGGCGCTGTTGCTCGTCTCCGTCGCGCACCAGCGTCTGGAACGCCTGCGCCAGGCGATCGGTGGCCGTTCCGTCGGCGATCACGTGCCGTGAGACGAACCGCGAAATGGTGGTGTCCGTCATCCGGCCGACGACGGCTTGCATCAGCTGCGGACCCTGGTCGCCGCTCGACTGGCGGATCAAGCCGATCAGCATGTCGGGCGAGCAATGGCCGGCAGCGGTCGCCATCTGTTTCAGGACCGGCTCGAGCTGCTCCGGATCTTTTTTCGAGACGACCTCGACGATGCCGCGGAGCATGCGCATCATCGCGGCAGCCTTGAGGCCGATGCCGCCGCCGTCGCCGCTGCCATCGGTGCTGCGTTCGAGCGACGCCATCAGGGCCGCGAGTTTCTCGCTGTCGGCCGCGATGCCGAGCAGTTCGCGAATGCCCGACTCGTCGACATCGAAGGCGCTGCCCTGGAGACAATTGGCAATCACGCGCGTCCAGAGGGCCGACTCGCCGTCCAGGCGCTCGCGCAGGACTTCGGTGTAGTCGATCTCTCGTAACTCCACGTGTCGGCCGGCCATCGTCGTCCACACGCGCGCGATGCCGCCGTCGGTGCGGACCGATTCCGGCGAGCGTCCCAGCAGCAGCAGGAACGTGCGCCAGGACTCGACGTCGCCGCCAGGATGAATGGTCAGCTCGCCGATGAGATGGCTATGCAGCAGCGCCGCCAGTTCGGTGATCGCGCTGTCGATGCGCGCGGGCGCGCGCTCGGTCATCTGGAGGCCGTCGGGCAGGACGCCGATCGTCAGCGGTTGGGTCAGTTCACCCGACGATGTGATCTGCACGATTCGTCCGAGCGTCGAAGCGATTGCGGGATGACCGTTCGGATAGAGCGTGACCGCGCGAGCCGCGGCCTTGCACGCGCGCGCGAATTCGATCAGCTGTGCCGTCTCCGCGGCGTCGAGCGGCAGGGAGGCGTCGGGCAGTCCGGACATCACAGGTACTGCAGCGGGTCGATGTCGACCGACTCCGGATCGATGGCCTCGACCACCGCGTGCGGGTGCTCGCCGCGGCTGTCTCGTTCCCAGGTGTTCGCCAGCGGCGGATCTTCGATGAGGGCGCCCGACGGATCCATCAGGATCTTGACCTGCGGCCGGAACGGATCGGTCGGGTGCTCGGCGGTGACGACCGCCACTTCGCCTTTATTGAGGCGCACCAGATTGCCGACCGGGAACAGCCCCATCAGGTTGACGAAGCGCTTGAGCAGCACCTGGTTGAACGCGGGGTTGCCCTGTTCGCCCATGACGCTGCGGATGCGGACGGTCGCCATCCCTTCGCGGTACGGCCGGTTACTGCGCAGCGCGTCAAACACGTCGGCAATCGACACGATCATCGTGCAGAGATTCAGCTGTCGGCTGCCGATCTTCTCGGGATATCCGCTCAGGTCCTGCTTCAGGTGATGCTCGAAGGCCACAATCGGCGCCAGCGCCGGCATCTCCGGCGTGCGTCGCAGGATGTGCGCGCCGTCGATGACGTGGCGCTTCATGATGTCGAATTCTTCGCCGGTCAGCTTGCCGGGTTTGTTCAGCACTTCGAGCGGCGTCCTGACCTTGCCGATGTCGTGCATCAGCGCCGCGAATCCGAACTCGCGCAGCAGCGGGCCGTCGATGTTCAGTGCGCGCGCCTGCGCCATGGCCAGCGCCGATACGTTCACCATGTGGGTGAAGGTGTAGTTGTCGTACTTCTTCAGCGCGGTCAGCGCCATCAGCGACGTCCGGTCCTGCGTGACCAGGCGCGCGAGACCGTCGATGATCTTCCGCGCTGCGCCGGGGTCAGGCTGATCGCCGGCTTTCGCCGCGTTCCAGAGATTTTCCGCTGTCTCCACAGCCGTGCTGTACACGCGCCGGGCCGCGGCAATGCCCGCCTGATCGTCGCTGACGTCGTCGACGATGATGCGGCCGAGCGTGACGTTGCGGACGCCGCGCGTAATCAACCGCTCGGGCAGCGGGACCGGCGAGCCTTTGTCGGTGAACGCCGCCACCAGGCTGCCGACCTCCGTGCGTGACAGCCCGCGCGTCAGCGTGATTTTTTCGATGCCGCGGTCCCGCAGATCGCGCGCGAATCCGATGAGCGACGCCGTGCCTTTCGGCAATCGCGTCCCGTCGACGACGACTTCGTCGCCGATGAAGCCGATGACGACCGACGGCGTGACTTTCAAGCCGTCCTGCGCGGCCGCCGTGAACGCGTCGATGCCGCGCTGCACGAGCGGATGCGCCGCCGAGTACAGCTCGGTGCCTCGCAGCGCCGCGGCAAGTCGCCTGATCAGCTCCTCGGCTTTTTTCTGCTCCATCAGCCCTGAGTCCTGAGTCCTGAGCCCTGCGTCATGAGCCCCTGACTTTCTGTGCGGCAATCTTCCGCAACATGCCATCGCCCTTGGTCGCCGCGTCCTGCAGGGCGGCAGCCGACCGGGCCGTGCCGACGCGGGCGAGTGCATCCACGCTGCGTTCCTTGAGCGCGCGTGCTTTCTTGCGGCCGAAGAACGATCGTTTCTGGGAGACGGTGACGAGGACGGATACCGCGGCATCCGTGCCGACCGTGCCGAGCGCCCCGACCGTTTCGAGCACGAGTTCGTGGTCCTTGCCGAGCGCTTCGCTTTCTTCGATGATGCGCACGAGCATCGGCACCACGCGCGGATCTTTCTCGGCCACCAGCGCGTCGGTGACTGCGCGGCGTACGTCGCCGGTCGCGGCTCGCAACACCGTCTGGATGGCGCGGGCCGCCGCCGGATCCGGAATCACGCCCAGCGCGGCGACCGCTTCGCGCGCCACACGCGGGTCGCTCTGCCGAAGCAGCGGTTGCAGGAGCGGCACGGCGTCCGCCGTCCCGATCTTGCCGAGCAGCCGCGCGCCGCGCCGCTGGACGAACCACCGCGAATCTCCGACGAGCGACGCCAGCCGCATCACCGCCTTCGATCCGAATCCGGCAATGATCGCTTCCGCCCGGGTGGTGGTGATGTTGTCCTGCTCGACGGCGATGGCGCTCTTGAGCGCCTCGACGCTGGACACGCCGATCGAGTCGATCACCGACTTGATCCCCGTCCAGCCGTCCTCGTCCACGTCACCGATCAGCGCCACCGTTTCGCGCATCGCGAGCGACTCACCGAGTTCATCCAGCGCGCGCCGGCACGCCTCTTTGCCGATGCTCTTCTGGGCCGACGCGCGGGTCTGCAGCGCCCGCGTCACGGTCAGGGCGTCGTCGTAGGCGCCGGACATCAGCAGATCTTCGGCGAGCGCGGACATGTCGGGCGCCATGTCGGCGGCCCGCGCCGGGTCCTGCTCGAGCGTGAAGAGATCGATCAACATCGTCACCGACAGCACGCGGACGTTGGCCTGGCCGAGGCTCTCCATCCACTCGGGCAGCTCGTCGGGCAGATCGACCGACGACATGCGCTCCGCCCGTCCGCCGACGCCGTCGAGCGCGTTGCGGTACGAGTCGGACACGAACGCTTTGTCGTTGTAGGCGACGAGCAGCTCTTCGGTGGACGCCCACAGCACCTGGAATTGTCCGGAGCGGCCGAAATCAGTTTCGCTGAGCAAGCTGCGGGTCAGCGTGAGGACGCGGCGCTTGCGATCTTCGTCGGGCGCGATGGTGTTGAAGATAGTGGCGAGGCGATCCGAGGCCTGGCCGTCGAGCGCCAGCGCCGTGGCCAGCAACTGCGCGACCTTCACATCGTCGAACGCCGCCGCCATCCCGGCGATCACCGGCACGCTGCCGGGGTCGTCCGGACTCTGCATCAGCTGCATGATGACGTGCGGGTCGAGCTGCGTGGCCGCGGTCGCCAGGTTGGTCATCACCTCGGGCAGGCGATCGGGCGACATCACCGAGACGATGCTGGAGAGGTGGCGGAACGCGGCGAGGACGGTGGCCGCCTGCGACGTGATCATCGGCGAGCCGTCGAGCGTGCACTTGGGCGCGGCGACGGCGGTGGCGAGATCGCCGATGTTGGCGGCGCTGCCGGCGATCGCCAGCAGCCGTTCCTGCGCGCGCTGGTCGAAGATGGCTTTCTGTCCGCCCGCGATCGAGATCACGATCGAGCGCCAGAGATCGTCGCGCTTGGCCGGCTCCGCGGCCGGGCCTTCTTCGCGCGCCAGGACTTTCGAGTAGTCGATTTGCTCGATGGTCACCGAGGGATGGCCCTGGTCGGCCCAGATGCGCGCGGGGCCGCCGCGCGCGCGGCGTTCGGCGGGTTCCAGCGTGAGCATGCGGAGGAATGCGTGGATGGTCTCCGGCGGGACCGCGCCCACGAACATGATCGACACGATGTCCCGGTCGTGCAGCATCGCCGCCGCCTCGGTGATGCCGGTCTGGCTGTTGTCGGCGGCGGCGCCCTCGATCATCAGGGTGTCGGGCGTCACGCCGATGGCAAATGCCGCGCCCAGCTCCGATGCCTGGAGGGCGGCGGCGAGGCGCTCGACCGACGCGCGGACGGTGGGATGTTCGGGCGGATACAGCGTCCAGTTGCGCACCGCGGCCAGCAGCGCGCGAGCCATGTGCAGCAAACCCCGCGACAGTTCAGGGGACAGCTGGGACACCTGGGACACGAGGTGATTATCTCCGATATACTGCCCGCCAAATGCGCGCGGTCGACGTGATCATGAAGAAACGGGACGGCGGGGCGCTGTCGCACGACGAAATCCGTTTCTTCGTCGACGGGGTGACCTCTGGCGCGTGGCCTGACTACCAGGCCTCGGCGCTGCTGATGGCCATCGTGCTGCGCGGGATGACGCCGGACGAGACCGCGCGGCTGACGGATGCGATGGTGCATTCGGGCATTCGCGTGGACCTCAGCCGGGTGCCGGGCCTGAAGGTCGACAAGCACAGCACGGGCGGCGTCGGCGACAAGACCTCGCTGATCCTCGCGCCCGTCGCAGCGGCCTGCGGCGTGCCCGTCCCGATGATGTCGGGGCGCGGTCTCGGGCACACCGGCGGCACGCTCGACAAGCTCGAGGCGATTCCCGGATTCCGCGTCGGCCTGTCGCTGGAAGAATTCACCGCGGCGCTGGTCAAGACCGGCTGCGGGATGATCGGCCAGACGTCGCAGATTGCCCCGGCGGACAAGAAGCTGTACGCGTTGCGCGATGTCACCGGCACGGTGGAGAGCATCCCGCTGATCAGCGCGTCGATCATGAGCAAGAAGATCGCCGAAGGGATTGATGCGCTGGTGCTCGACGTGAAAACGGGCAGCGGCGCATTCATGAAAACCGAAGCGGACTCGCGCATGCTCGCGCAGTCGCTGGTCTCGATCGGCAACGCGTCGGGGGTCAAGACGGTGGCGTTGATCACCGACATGGAGTCGCCGCTCGGCCGCGCGGTCGGCAATGCGAACGAGGTCGCCGAATGCATCGAGGTGCTGCGCGGAGGCGGTCCGGCCGATCTGATTGAGGTCACGCTCGAGTTGACCAAGCGCGTGCTGGTCCTCGGCAAGGTGGCGACGAGCCTCGAGGACGCCGGGCGGCTGGCGCAACAGGCGATCAGCTCCGGCAGGGCGCTTGAACGGTTCGGCCAGATCATCGACATGCAGGGCGGCGACCCGCGCGTCATCGACGATCTGTCGCGCCTGCCGCACGTCGACACGCAGGAGATCATCACGGCGCCGCGCGACGGGTTCCTGACGCGGGTGGACGCCGAACTGGTGGGCCGCGCGTCGGTCCAGCTCGGGGCTGGGCGCGATCGGGTCGAAGACGCGGTCGACTTCGGCGTCGGCATCATGGTGCTGGCCAAGCCCGGCGCGGCGGTCCGCCGCGGCGATCCGATCGTCGAAATCTTCTATCGCGATCGCGAGCGGCTCGAACGGGCGCGCGCGTTGCTGCATCAGGCGATCGCCGTCGGCGACGCGCCTCCTCCGGCACGCCGTCTCATTCTCGACGAGGTGCATTGATGCTCGGAGTGCTGCAACCGTTGTTTGGCGCCTTCGTGATCCTGACCATTGCCGTGGCGTTCTCCAACAACCGGCGCGCCATCAACTGGTCGACGGTCGCCTGGGGATTGAGCCTGCAGGTCATTTTTGCGCTGATCGTGTTGAAGACCGCCGCCGGACAGCGCGTGTTCGAAACCCTTGGCGCGGGCATCAACAAACTGCTCGGGTTCGCCGGCGTCGGCGCCGCGTTCGTGTTCGGCCCGCTCGGTAACAGCACGGTCTGGGGACGCGCGATGACCGGCGCGCTCGGGCCCGAAGGCGGCAACTACGCGGTGATTTTCGCGTTCCAGGTGCTGCCGACGATCATCTTCATCGCCGCGCTGTTCGCGATCCTCTACTACTACGGCGTGATGCAGTTCGTCGTGCGGTTGATGGCGGTCGTCATGCACCGCGTCATGAAATGCAGCGGCGCGGAGTCGCTCAACGTCGCCGCCAGCATCTTCATGGGACAGACGGAAGCGCCGCTGACGATTCGCCCGTATCTGCCGGAGATGACCCAGTCGGAGCTGATGACGGTGATGACCTCGGGCATGGCGCACATTTCGGGCGGCATCATGGCGGCCTACATCCTGTTCGGCATTGAGGCCAAGCATCTGCTGACCGCGGTCATCATGACAGCGCCCGGCACCATCATGATGGCCAAGATGCTCGTCCCGGAAACCGACGTGCCCAAGACGATGGGGTCGGTGAGGCTGGAGATCGAGAACACCGACGTCAACGTCATCGACGCGGCTGGGCGCGGCACCGGCGAAGGTCTGCACCTCGCGCTGAACGTCGGCGCGATGCTGATTTCGTTTCTCGCGCTCGTGGCGCTCGTCAACTACGTGCTCGGTGCGCTGGGCCACCAGGCCGCCCGCATGGGCATCGCCAGCCTGGAGCACTTCAGCATGCAGCAGCTCTTCGGCTGGGTGTTTGCGCCCGTCGCCTGGAGCATGGGTGTGCCGTGGAAGGATGCGCCGACGATCGGCAACCTGCTTGGCACCCGCATGGTGCTCAACGAGTTCGTCGCCTACGCGCAGCTCGGGCCGATGAAGTCGGTGCTCGATCCCAAGTCGTTCACGATCGCGACGTTCGCGCTGTGCGGCTTTGCGAACTTCAGTTCGATCGGGATCCAGATCGGCGGCATCGGCGCGCTGGCGCCGAACCGCCGCCACGATCTGGCGCGCCTCGGGCTGCGCGCGATGTTCGCGGGCACGCTCGCCAACTTCATGACCGCGACGATTGCCGGGTTCCTGCTGTGAACGCCGTGCCTGGCGACCCTTGCGGCCTGAGCGTTCCACGGGGTTGCTGGTGAGCGACTACGATCAGGTCAAGGCCGCCGCCGACGCCATTCGGGCGCGCATCTCCGACGTTCCCGAAATCGCCATCGTCCTCGGATCGGGCCTCGGCGACTTCGCCAGCGCACTCGACGATGGGGTGACGATGCCGTACGGCGAACTGCCGCACTGGCCGGCGTCGCGGGTGATCGGGCACGCGGGGAAACTGGTGGTCGGGACGTCGGGCGGCCGGACGATCGCGGCCCTCGCCGGGCGTTGCCATCTCTACGAAGGACACGATGCCGGCCGGGTGGCGTTCGCGGTTCGCGCGCTCAAACTGCTCGGCGTGCAGACGCTGATCCTGACCAACGCCGCCGGCGGCGTGAACACCACCTTCTCCCAGGGCGCGCTGATGGTCATCGACGACCACATCAATCTGATGGGTCAGAACCCGCTGGTCGGCGACAACGACGAGCGGTTTGGCGCCCGGTTTCCCGACATGACCGAGGTCTACTCGTCACGGTTGCGCGGAATTGCCGATGGCGCGGCCAAAACACTCGGGTTCCAGCTGGCGCACGGCGTGTATGCTGCGCTGATGGGCCCGAGTTATGAAACGCCAGCGGAGATCCGATATCTCAGAACGATTGGCGCAGACGCGGTGGGGATGTCCACGGTGCCCGAGGCGATTGTCGCGCGTCACATGAAGATGGACGTGCTCGGCATCTCGTGCATCACGAACATGGCCGCAGGCGTGCTGCCCCAGGCGCTGGACCATTCCGAGGTCATGGCCACCGCCGCGCGGGTCCGCGGACAGTTCATCGCGCTCCTGGAGGGGATCATTGGAGAGCTCTGACGCGCGCCGGCTGTCGGTATCGCTTGTCGACGTCAACGTTGGCCAGGAGCCGGCGTTCACGGCGATCTCGGCCCACTTCGAAGCGATCCTGATCCGCAAGGAGTACGGACGCGCGGAAATGGTTCGGGACGAAGCGTACCCGCTGCGGTTTTACGCGGTGCGGTACTGGACCGATGCCACCGCCGCCGAGCGCTGTCACCGCGACCTCGAAGTCCAGGCGCTCACCGAGAAGCTGTCCCACATCGCCCGCGTGACGCACGTGGTGAACGGTGTGCGTCCGAGCGAGACGATGCGCGTGCTGCTCGACGACCGTCGCGCGCGCGTGGAAGCCGATCGGCGGGCCGGATTCGATCGCCGCATCAAGGATGCCGGCCGGACCGACGGGGATCGCCGGGCCAAGCGGGACCGCCGCACGGGACCCCGCCGTGTGCGCGATCGCGGGGGGGAAGTCGACTTGATCGGCGCCGCCAGGCGCGCGCGTGAGAACGCCGACGCCGCGTTCTCGCACTTCAAGGTCGGCGCGGCGCTCGAGACCGGCGATGGCACCGTCATCACCGGCTGCAATATCGAGAACGCGACCTACGGCCTGACCATCTGCGCCGAGCGGCTCGCGATGTTCAAGGCCATCTCGGAAGGCCATCGCATTTTCACGCGCATCGCGATTGTCGCGGACACCGAGGCGCCGACGCCGCCGTGCGGCGCGTGCCGCCAGATCCTCTGGGAGTTCGGCGGCAACCTCGAGATCCAGCTCGCCAACCTCACCGAAGAAAAAGGCCGGCACCACCTCAAGAATCTGCTGCCGCTCCCGTTCGACGCGCGGCTCCTTTAGCCGGTACAATCTCGGAATGCTCCCAACGATCGCGCGGGAAGGCGACGTGGTCGTGATGATCGACCAGCGCAAACTCCCGGCTCAGGAAGTCTACGTCCGCTGCAAGACCGCGCCCCAAGTCGCGCGCGCCATCAAGTCGATGGTGATCCGCGGCGCGCCCGCCATCGGCGTCGCGGCAGCCTGGGGCATCGCGCTCGGGATGCGCCGGAGCGCCGCCACCGGCACGCAGAAGTTCGCCGCGGAGTTTCAGAAGACCTGCGACCTGATCGCGGCGACGCGTCCGACCGCCGTCAACCTGTTCTGGGCGATCGAACGGATGAAGCAATCGTTTGGCACGGGCGCCCAGGCGGGCGAGTCGGTCGATCAGATCAAGGATCGTCTCGACCGCGAAGCGCAAATGATTCACGACGAGGACGTTGCGAGTTGTCGCGCGATGGGCGCCTTCGGCGCCGACGTCGTGCCCGAGGACGCCCGCATCCTGACGCACTGCAACGCCGGCGCGCTGGCCACCGCCGGATACGGCACCGCGCTCGGCGTGATCCGCGGCGCAGTGGAGAAGGGCAAGCGCGTCGCGGTGTTTGCCGACGAGACGCGGCCCTTCCTGCAGGGTGCGCGGCTGACCGCATGGGAGCTGATGCGCGACGGCATCGACACCACGATCATCACCGACAACATGAGCGCGTCGCTGATGGCCCAGGCCAAGGTGAATTTCGTCGTCGTCGGCGCCGACCGGATTGCGGCCAACGGCGACACCGCCAACAAGATTGGCACCTACGGTGTCGCCGTGCTCGCGCGCGAGCACAATATTCCGTTCTATGTCGCGGCGCCGCTATCAACGATCGATTTGCGCACGCTTGAGGGGAGCCATATTCCGATCGAAGAGCGCAACGCGCGCGAAGTGACGCATGTCGGCTCGTCGCAGGTGGCGCCGACTGGCGCGAAGGTGTGGAACCCGGCGTTCGACGTGACGCCGCACCGCTTCATCGCCGGTATCATCACCGAGCGCGGCATCTTCAGGGCGCCGTACACGGAGTCGTTGAAACAGGCGTTCGAGACGGAGACGGCAACACCACGCTAACCACGAAAACCCCACGAAATACACGAAAATGATCCGAGGGTCGGCTTCCTTTTCGTGCGTTTCGTTTGTTTCGTGTTTTTCGTGAGAGATCTCTGCATGCGCATCCTCGGCATCGAAACTTCCTGCGACGAAACCTCCGCCGCCGTGGTCGAAGAGACCGGCGACGCGGCGAAGCCGTGGACGACTCGATCCAACGTCGTCGCGTCCCAAGTCGCGATTCACCGCGAATGGGGCGGCGTGGTGCCCGAGCTCGCGTCGCGCCAGCACATTCGCGACATCTGCAGCGTCGTCTCGCGTGCGCTGGCTGAAGCAGCGACGACCTGGAGCGATCTGGGCGCCATCGCCGTCACCCAGGGGCCCGGCCTTGTCGGGTCGCTCCTCGTCGGCGTCTCGTTCGCGAAGGCGGCTGCCGCCGCGTCCGGCCTGCCGCTGGTGGCCGTGCATCATCTGGCCGGACACATCGAGTCCCTCGTGCTGCAGAACGGCGAACTGCCGCTGCCATCGATCGTCCTCGTCGTCTCCGGGGGACACACCAACCTCTATCTCGTCGAGACGCCCGGCTCGTATCAGCTGCTCAGCCGTACGCGGGACGATGCGGCGGGCGAGGCGTATGACAAGGTGGCGAGGCTACTCGGGCTTGGATATCCGGGCGGGCCGGCGATCGATCGTCTCGCAAACAGCGGCGACGATCGCGCGGTGCCGCTGCCGACCACGCGCTTGACGCACGCGGACCGCAATGCGCCGGAGTTGAAAGGCGATCTTGATTTCAGCTTCAGCGGGTTGAAGACCGCGGTGCTGCGGCACGTCCGCGCGCACGAGGGCCCGTTGTCCGACGCCGAGATCGCCAACGTCGCCGCCAGCTTTCAGCGTGTCGTCGTGACGGCGCTCGTGGAGAGACTGTTTGTCGCCGCGCGGCGATACGGCGCGAAGAGCGTGGGCGTGTCCGGTGGCGTGTCCGCGAACAGCCGGCTGCGCGCCGCGTTGAAGGAGCGGGGCGAGCAGCGCGAGGTGCCGACGTTTCTTCCAAGCCTGTCGCTCTCGACCGACAACGCCGCGATGATCGCCGCGGCAGGTCTGCGGAGATTGCGCGCCGGCCACACGGCGTCGCTGGACCTCAATGCCGACCCTGCCCTTCCGCTCACCTGAACGGTCTGATGGCGAAAGAGTGAGGCAGTATCCCGAGCGGCCGATCGTGTCCGTCGGCGCGGTGATCATCGAGGATGATCGCGTCCTGCTGGTGCGGCGCGGGCAGGAACCGATGAAAGGCGAGTGGAGCCTGCCGGGTGGCGCGGTCGAAGTCGGCGAGACGCTCGAGGCGGCGGTCGCGCGCGAGGTGCGCGAGGAAACCTCGCTCGATGTTGTGGTGGGTGCTGTGGTGGAAGTCCTCGACAGCATCCGGCGCGATGGCGAGGGGCGCGTCGAATATCACTACGTCATCGTCGACTACGCGTGTTGCGTGCGAGGCGGCACGACGAGCCTTGCGACTCGCGGCACGGATGCCGCCGATGTGCGCTGGGTGCCGGTCAGCGAACTGGACGCGTACCGGCTCACCGGCGCGGCGGCCACTGTTGTTCGAAAAGCGCTCTCGCGTTAGCGCTTCGGCTTCCAGGCGAAATATACCGGCACACCCAACAACACGATCGCGAGCCCCGGCCACGTCGTCGCCGGCCGGTAGACGAAGAGCACGAGCAGGATCGCGGCGGCGCCGGCAATGTAGAACGCCGGAATCACCGGATAGCCTAACGCGCGGTACGGGCGATCGGCGTCGGGCCGTGTCTGGCGCAGGCGGAAGATGCCGGCGATCGTCAGGATGTAGAAGATCAGCGCGGCAGAGATCACGTAGTCGAGCAGGTTGTTGTAGAGATTGCCGTAGGCCTTTGTTGCGGGATCGTAGGTGCGCGGCAGCACCAGAAACACCGCCCAGAATCCCTGCAGGACGAGCGCCCACGCCGGAACTTTCTCGGCGTTCAGTTCGCCGGCCGCGCGGAAGAAGAGCCCGTCGCGCGCCATCGCGTAGTAGGCGCGGGCGCCGGCCAGGATCAGGCCGTTGGTGCAGCCGAAGGTCGAGACCATGATCCCGATCGCCATGATCGTCACGCCGAGTCCGGGGAAGATCACGTTGAGCGTGGCGGTGGCGACGCGGTCGCCGGCAGCGTGCTGAATCTGATCGAAGGGCAGCGTTACGAGATACGCGACGTTGGCCAGCATGTACAGGCCGATCACGATGAACGTGCCGAAGGCCAGCGACAGTGGGATGTTCCTGCGCGGATCCTTCACTTCGCCGGCCGTGAACGTGATGTTGTTCCAGGCGTCGGCGGAGAAGAGCGACCCGGTCTGCGAGACGCAGATGGCGACGAAGAGACCGAAGGCGGTGATCGAGGACAGCCCGGGCACGATCTCCATCGTGCCGCGAGTCGACCACAGGTTGCCGAAATTATCCGCGACCGCGGTGTGGTTCCAGCCAAGCAGCAGGCCGACGAGGATCAGCCCGAGCAGCGCGCCGGTCTTCGCCGTCGTGAAGACGTTCTGGATAATTTTTCCGTACTCGAGACCGCGCGTATTGGTCCACGTCAGCAGTGCGATCATCACGCTGCCCACCAGTTGAGTGGTCGACAACGACAGCGCGTAGCCGGTCGAGAGATGGATCGGTGCGATCAGGTAGTGGTCGTCGGCGATCCACGGCACCAGGGCCCCAAAGTAGCGCGCGAAGCCGACGGAGACCGCGGCAATGGTGCCCGTCTGGATCACGAGAAAGAGCGTCCACCCGTAGAGAAATCCCCACAAGGGTGAGAAGGCTTCGCGCAGGTAGACGTACTGGCCGCCGGCGCGGGGCATCATCGCCGCCAGCTCGCCGTAGGACAACGCGCCAACCACCGTCAGCAGGCCCGTCAGCAGCCACGCGCCGAGCAGCCAGCCTGGGCTGCCGATGTTGCGCGCCATGTCCGCGGACACGATGAAGATGCCCGATCCGATCATCGAGCCGACGACGACCATCGTGGAGTCGTAGAGGCCGAGACCGCGGTGAAATTCCGTATCGAGCCCCTGCGAATCGTTGGCCATCGACTGCTCCTGCATTAAGATGCTGAAACTTACCATGAATCGCGAAGACGCCTGGACGCTGCTGACCGAATACACCAAGGGCGAGAGCCTGCGAAAACATGCCCTGGGCGTTGAAGCTGCCGTGCGCGGCTACGCCCGCACGTTCGGCGAGAACGAGGAGGAGTGGGGCATCACGGCCTTGCTCCACGACTTCGACTATGAGCGGTGGCCGACGCTGGGCGATCATCCGAACAAGGGCGCCGAGATCCTGCGGGAGAAGGGCTATCCGGAGTGGATGATCCGCGCGATCCTGTCGCACGCGATGGAGATCACCGGCGTCACGCGCGACAGTCGTCTCGAGAAGACACTGTTCGCCTGCGACGAGCTGGCGGGGTTCATCACTGCCGCGTCGCTGGTGCGGCCGAGCAAGAGCATCCTCGACCTCGAGGCCAAGTCGGTGATCAAGCGGATGAAGGACAAGGCGTTCGCCAAGGGCGTGAAGCGCGAGGATCTGCACGAGGGTGCGGTGTCGCTCGGGCTGACGCTCGAAGAGCACATCAGCAACGCGATCGGCTTCATGCGTGAACGCGCGGACGAATTGGGCCTCAGGGGATCCCTGTAGGTCCAGCGTCGATATGTGATCCAATGGCTTTGCATCCCGAGTTTCCCACCTCGCCGTACGCGCCGCTTGTCCCATCGCAACGATGGTTTCCGGCCGACGAGACCCTACGCAGCACGGCGTACGAGAAGCTGCTTCCACCACTCGTCGCGAAAATCCGCGAGGAGGTCTACGCGTGGCGGCAGAGCGGCTACCGCGGGGCATCGGCGACATCCGTCAGCCTGCTCCGCTGGTGGTTCGACGCGGAACACCTGCTCGAAAACGCCGATGGCTCGCTCGCGGCGCGAAACCGGGCGGCCGGACGACCGACGTGGATTTCTACTACGAGAGCCGGAAAGAAATGATCAAGGTTCCGAAGAGAGCCGGCGTCAGCACCGTGGGCGCATACATCTTCGAGAACGAGTGGCAGAGTGTCCGCACGCGTCAGAAGCGGGAACTCGACACGACGACGGCGCCGCACACGTATGCGGCGCCTGGACGCTACACGATCGCCGTGAAGGTGATCGACATCTTCGGCAACGACACCATGACGCTGGTCCCGGTCACGGTCGGTTAGCCGGGGCGATTCACGCGAACGAGGCAACCAGCAAGATCGGCCGGTGGCGTGATCGCGGCATGGATTCGCCCGGCCTGACCAGCAAAGTCGAGGTCGAGCGTGCAGGCGACGATGCCCGCATGACGCGGTTGTGATGCGTGCAGGCGGATGAAGTGCTTCCGATTCAATGTGAGGAGCGTCCGACCCTCCGCGGCCGCGAGACCAAGGATTGCCTCATCGGCAATCGATTGGCCCGCCTTGCCGGCATCGGCGGTTGTCAGCACGTCATGGCCGAGACGACGCAGCTCTTCAACGACGGGTAGTGGAAAATTTTCGTCAGCGAGAAATCGCGCCACGGTGGCTCACGCGGCTTCGTGCCCGCGGATCTGCTCGGCGATCTGGTCCCGATGCGAACGGACATACGCCCACGCATTGGCCAGGTCCTCCGCTCGAAGCGCCGGATAGGAGCGAAGCAAATCCGCCTCGCTTGACCCCAGTCGTCTGGCGTGTTCGAGCAGCCAGACGGGGATACGGGTCCGGACGATGATCGGCTCGCCACCGCAGACCTCGTCGATGACGTCAATGCCGGGATACGCATCGCCCAAATCCTGAGCCACGCGCTGGAGCAGGCGCGCCTTTTCACCTCGTGTGAGGCGGGACAGAAATGCGTCCGCGTCTTCGGCAGTTTTCATCTCGTCACGTTCCGGAACACCCTGATTCTACACCCCGGCCCACGTCTTGGCGGCGGCGATCCGCGTTCGGCTATGATCGCAGCCTTGAAGAGTGACGAAATGAACGAACATCGCGCGCGGCGCGTGCGTCTATGAATCTGCATGGCTGAGGGCGATCCGGTCGTCACGCTCGAAGGCGTCACCGTCACGTACGGCAAGAACCGTGCGCTGCGCGACGTCACCTCGTCGTTTGCGGCGGGCGCAGTCGGCCTGCTCGGGCCCAACGGCGCCGGCAAGAGCACGATGCTGAAGGCGCTGCTCGGGTTCATCGTGCCCGAGCGCGGGCGCCTGCGGGTGCTCGGCCTCGACGTCGCGGAATCGCCGTTGGAGATTCGCGCACGCGTCGGCTACATGCCGGAGAACGACGCCCACATTCCGGGCATGAACGCCGTCTCCTTTGTCGCGTACTGCGGTGAGCTGGCTGGCCTGCCACGGGTAGACGCGATGCAGCGCGCGCACGAAATGCTTTTTTATGTGGGCCTGGGTGAGGCCCGCTATCGCAACGTCGACACCTATTCCACCGGCATGAAGCAGCGCATCAAGCTGGCGCAGGCGCTGGTGCACGATCCTGACCTGCTGTTCCTCGACGAGCCCACCAACGGCATGGATCCCAAAGGGCGCGACGAGATGCTCGAGCTGGTCCGGGATCTCGCGCACAACAAGGGCGTCAGCCTGATCCTGTCGTCGCACCTCCTGCCCGATGTCGAATACACCTGCGACCACGTCGTCGTCATGGACAAGGGCGCGATTGCCGCCTCCGGACCGATTGCCGCGCTGAAGCAGCCGCGCGGCCGCGTCTACGAGCTACGGATCAAGACGGCGGGCGAACTCGACCTGTTTGTCGAGCGGCTGCGCGCATCAGGACTCGACTGCAAGCAGACCGACGAGGACGTGATGCGCGTGTTCGTGCCAGGCGAGGGCGGTGCGCACGAACTGTTCGCGCTGGCCGCCGCGGCCCGCGTCCAGGTCCGCCATCTGCGTCCGAGCGTGCCGACGCTCGAAGATGTGTTCGCGCACGCGGTGGGAGAAGCGTAGCCGTGCCCATTCATGATCAGGGCTATCGCCGGTACGGCGGCCACAAGGCGCGGACCGGTACCGGCTGGATGGTGATCGCGCGCGCGGGCATCCGCACCTTCATCGGCAAGCGGGCGTTTCTCGGCCTGCTGATGCTGGCCTGGGCGCCGTTCCTGGTCCGCGCCGTCCAGTTCTACGCCGCCGCCAATTTCACCAGCATTCCGCAAGCCTCGATCCTGGCGCCGTCGGCCGAGACGTTCCGCCAGTTTCTCGAGCAGCAGCAGACGTTCGTGTTCTTCGTCACCGTCTACGTCGGCGCCGGTCTGATCGCCAACGATCGCCGCGCCAACGCACTGCAGATTTACCTCTCGAAGCCGCTGACGCGAGCGGAGTACATCCTCGGCAAGCTCGCGATTCTGATGACCTTCCTCGCGCTCGTCACGTGGCTGCCGGCGATCCTGCTGCTGATCGTACAGATTGCGTTTGCCGGCAACTTCACGTTCTTCAAAGCCAACGTGTTTCTGTTCCCGGCGATCACGCTGTTCGCATTCATCCAGATCGCCCTCGCGTCGGCGACGATGCTGGCGTTGTCGTCGCTGTCGAAGAGCAGCCGCTATGTCGCGATTCTGTATGCGGCGGTGATCTTCTTTACCCAGGCGGTCTACGGCGTACTCTACGCCGTCACGCGCAGCACCGCGCTGTCGTGGCTGTCGTTCTCGGCGAATCTCGCGCAGGTCGGCGACGTCATCTTCCGGCTGCCGCTGAAGTACGACACGCCCTGGCCGGTGTCGCTGCTGGTGATTGTCGGGCTGGTGGCAGGGTCGGCGCTGATTCTCGAGCGGCGGGTCCGCGGCATCGAGGTGGTCTCGTGATCGCCGGTCTCGTCGTTGCCGACCATCTGTCGAAGTGGTACGGACAGGTAATCGGTCTGAACGACGTGTCGGTGACCGTGCCGCCCGGCATCACCGGGTTGCTTGGCCCGAACGGCGCCGGCAAGTCGACGTTCATGAAGCTGATCACTGGTCAGCTCCGGCCGAGCCAGGGCCGCATCACGGTCCTCGGCGAGCCGATCTGGGCCAACCCGGCGCTGTATCAGCGCATCGGTTTCTGTCCCGAGCAGGACGCGTTTTACGAACGCATGACCGGGCTCGAGTGGGTGACCGCGCTCGTCCGCCTGAACGGCGTGACGGAGACGGAAGCCGCCGCGATGGCCGCGCGCGCGATCGCAGAAGTGGAGCTGACCGAGGCCGCCAACAAGAAGATCGGCGCCTACAGCAAGGGCATGCGCCAGCGGATCAAGATGGCGCAGGCGATCGCGCACGATCCCGAGCTCCTGATCCTGGACGAACCGCTGTCGGGCATGGACCCGATCGCGCGGCGCAAGGCGATCCGGATGATCAAGGACTGGGGCCGCGCCGGCAAGAGCGTCATCGTCTCGAGCCATATCCTGCACGAGATCGAGTCGATGACCGCGAACATCCTGCTCATCAACCAGGGCCGCATTCTCGCCGAAGGCAACGTGCACCAGATTCGCGATCTGATCGACGAGCATCCGCATACCGTGCACATCAGAGCCGAGCACACGCGGGCGCTGGCGCGCGAGTTCCTCGGCCACGACGATGTGCTCAGCTTGAAGTTCGAGGAAGGGGCGGTCGTGGTGCAGACGGGGAAGCCGGACGCGTTCTACGCGCGGCTGACGGATCTGGCGGCGTCGGGCGCGCACGGCGCCATCCACGAGGTCACCTCGCCTGACGACAACCTGCAGGCCGTGTTCCAGTATCTGGTGAAGTCATGAGCCAGCCAACGCGATCCGCGGCGACGCCGGGCATGCTGTCCTCGGCGATGCGCATCTTTGATCTGTCGCTCGGCCAGATGCTGTGGTCGCGCCGATCGGTCTTTCTCGGCGTGCTGCTTGGCGGCCCGGTCGCGATCGCCATCGTGCTGCGGGTGTTCGACACACTGCATGCAGCCGGGTTCAAGGTCAACGGCGCGGTGGTCGGCGGCTCGAGCATTTTCGGCATGATGATCTGGCTGCTGTTCATCCGGTTCATCGTGCCGGTGCTCGGCGTGTTCTACGGCACGTCGCTGATCGCCGACGAAGTGGACGACAAGACGATCACCTATCTGTTCACGCGCCCGATCCCGCGCAGCGCCGTGCTGGTCGGCAAATACCTGGCGTATCTCGCCTGCACGGTACTGCTGGTGCTGCCATCGGTGATGCTGATGTTTTTCCTGGTGGCGCCCACCGGCGGCGGCAGCATCGGCGCGGCGTTTCCCTCGCTGCTGGCGGACCTCGGCATGCTCGCGGTCGGTCTCGCAGCGTACGGCGCCGTCTTCGCGCTGGTCGGCACGCGACTCAAGCGGCCGCTCGTGGTCGGGCTGGTGTTCGCGTTCGGGTGGGAGCCGGCAGTGCTGCTGTTTCCCGGCTATCTCCGACGGCTGACGATTGCGTACTACATGCAGGCGCTCGTGACGCACGAGATGCCTCAGGATTCGGCGGTCAGCATGCTGCTGCAGATCTTCCACGAAGTGCCCTCGCTGTGGACCAGTCTGCTGTGCCTGGCCGGGATCATCGCGGTCTCGCTCTGGCTGGCGGGCCGTGCCGTCGAGCAGCGCGAGTACGTTCTTGAACAATAATCTTCAGCAGGCCGTATAAGACGTTGAGGCGCTGCCCATGACGAATAAGACCCGATATTTCGTGATTATTTCGCTTCTCGTGCTGGGCGTCGGCCTCGGCACGGGGCTCGTCGCGTATTACGTGGGGTTCCCTGCGGGCGCCCAGGGCCGCCGCGGCGGGCAGGCCGACCTCGCCTTCGTGCCCCGCGACGCCACGGTCATCGCGTTCGCCAACGTCCAGGAAATCATGAGCTCCGAGCTGCGGCAGAAGATGCGCCGCGCCCTGCCCATGCCGGAGAACGGTCAGAAAGAACTCGAGAACCTGACCGGCATCAACATCGAAACCGACATCGACAGCGTCGTCGCCTGCATGCACCCGGAGGCGAAGAGCACCAGCATTCCCGGCGCGGGCATGGTGCTGGCGCGCGGCCGGTTTGCCGAAGTGAAAATCGAAGCGCTGATGCGCGAGCACGGTGCGCACGTCGAGGACTACAGCGGCAAGCGCCTCATCGTCGTGGACACGAAAGACTTCGCCGCCGGCGACATCGACGTGCACCCGACCACGAACAAGAACACGACATTCGCACTGTCCTTCATCGAGCCCGGACTCGTAGCGATCGGCAGCACGACCCTTCTCAAGTCCGCGATCGACCTGCACAAGGCCGGCAACAATCCCCAGGCGGGACTCGAGAGCGTCACCGGCAACGACGAGTTGATGAACCTGGTACGGTCGCTCGACAACGCCAATGCGTGGGCCGTCGGCCGGTTCGACGCGCTCAGCCCGCAGGCCCATCTGCCGGACAACGTCCTCAGCCAGATTCCCGCGATCGCCTGGTTCGCGATCAGCGGCCACGTCAACGGCGGCATCCGTGGCACGCTTCGCGCGGAAGCACGTGACGAGGCATCCGCCAACAATCTGCGCGACGTCGTGCGTGGTTTCCTGGCGCTGGCCAAACTCGGTGCGGGCGCCAAGCCTGAACTGCAGGCCATGATGCAGTCGCTCGAACTCGGTGGCGCCGGCAAGACCGTGTCGCTGTCTTTTGCCGTGCCGGCCGAAGTGTTCGACGTCATCGGCGCGGTTGCCGGCAAGAACAAGCCGGGGTCCCCTTGACGCCTTCCCACTGCGCCCCCTACACTCCTCGCCAGTAGCGCCTGCGCGCCGTCCCACTCCAGACAGATGACCGATCTCGTTTTCTTCTACGGCACGCTGATGAGCGGTTTCAAGCGGCCAGGGCGATCGCGCATCGACCCGAACCTGACCGCGATCGGCCGCGGATCCATTCAGGCGACGCTCTTTGACCTGGGCCTCTATCCGGCCGCGATTCCGGCGTCTGATGGCCGTGTGCTCGGGGAAGTGCATCGCATGACCGACGCGGACGCTGTGCTCGCGGCGCTCGACGAGATCGAGGGATATCGTCCCGGTCACCCGGACGCCAGTCTCTACACACGAGTGGAAACGCCCGTCACCTTCGACGCCGGCCACGTCGAACAGGCGTGGGCGTACTTCTACAACGCGCCCCTCGGCCGCGCGCAGCGAATCGCGTCTGGCGATTATCTCGAACACCTCAGGGTGAAATGATGACGGCACGGCGGCTGATGGTGTGTCTCGTATTGGTTGTGTCTGGCGTCAGCCGGAGCGCCGGCGCGCAGGACAGCGATCTCGACCCACGGGTCGTCCGCCTGGTCGCGACGGTGTCCGAAGAGCGGCTCGGCGTGATCCTGAAAAAGCTCGAGAGCTTCGAGACGCGCAGCACGATGTCCTCGACGACGTCGACGACGCGTGGCATTGGTGCGGCGCGGCAATGGATTCTCGACGAGATGAGGGGCTACAGCCCGAAGCTGCAGGTCAGCTTTGACACCTACCAGGTCGTGCCGCAGGGGCGCATCACGCGCGACGTCGAGCTGCGCAACGTGATGGCGGTGCTTCCGGGTCGCAGTCCGCGGCGGGTCTACATCAGTGGCCACTACGACACGCTTGCGACGTCACGCGGGCAGGGTGCGGCGAATGCCGGCGCACCGACGCCTGCGGCCGACCCCGACGCGCGCCCCGCGCCGCCCGTCGACCCGAACGCGCCGCTCGACACCTTCGCCCCCGGCGTCAACGACGATGGCAGCGGGACGGCGCTGACCATTGAGCTGGCGCGCGTGTTCAGCCAGAGCGGCATCGACTTCGACGCGACGCTGGTGTTCATGTGCCATGTCGGGGAAGAGCAGGGACTCGTTGGCGCGCGGTTGCACGCACAGAAAGCCGTCGCCGAGAAGATCCCGATCGAAGCGATCTTCAACAACGACATCGTCGGCAACGACCGGGGCGGCAACGGCATTGTCGACGGCGCGACAATTCGCGTGTATGCCGAGGGGCCGGAGGATTCGGCGTCGCGTGAACTGGCGCGGTTCGTCCAGCGCTGGGGCGGTCGATACGTGCCGTCGCACACCGTGCGTCCGATGGCGCGGCCGGATCGCTTTGGCCGCGGCGGCGATCATTCCGCCTACAACCAGCTGGGTTTCACCGCCGTCGGTTTCCGCGAGTCGCGTGAGAACTTCGCGTGCCAGCACGACGTGCGCGACACCTACGAAGGGATCTCGCTGCCGTACCTGGCGCAGAACGCGCGCGTGAACGCCGCGTCTGCCGCCACGCTGGCGCTTGCGCCGCCGCCGCCCGGCGTGTTGAGCGATCGTGGTGCGCCGATGATCACCCGCGCGCCCTCAGGCTACGACGCCAACCTGAAGTGGACCGCGGCACCCGGCGCCGCGGCGTACCGGGTCTTCTGGCGCGAGGCATGGGGATCGGACTGGCAGCATGACGTGCGCGTCGGCAATGTGACGACGCTGATTCTGCCCAACATGCAGATCGACGACTACGTCTTCGGCGTGGCGTCGATCGATGCCGGCGGCCACGAGAGCTTCGTCACCGCCTACGTCTCACCCGCCCGCGCGAGCACCGACATCAAGACCAACCCGGGGAGATAAGAAGGAACCGCGGCGGTTTCTTCTTTATAAGGCTCGACGTCCGTTCTCGACGGCGTCGATGAAGTCGGAGATCGCCGCCGCGACGCGCTCGGAGGGCTCGATGAACTCGATGCCCGCGCGATAGAGCACCAGCTCCTGCTCCACATCCGTGATGCTGCAGTGGACCACGCGGCCCTTGACGACGAGGGAACGGTCGCCGAGCGTCAGCCGGAAGTCGTGTAGTGAATCAAGGTGGAGCGGAAATCCGGTTTCGATCTGCGCGCCGCCGCGGCTGATTTCCTTGATCGCCATCGGCTGGAACACCATCACCTCGCCGTGCAGATCCCCAAGAATCTGCAAGCGGTGTGTGTCGCGCTTATCGTCCGGAGCCATTCGGCCCGACTATAACATCGACTCGAACGGAGAGCCGCCGATCGAGCCGGCGCCGGAGGCAACGGCGTGCAGTCTGGCCTGCCGGCTTCGAGATACACTCAAGACGATGGGGCGCGCAGCTCGATGAACTGGGCGGTCGCGGGGCTGGTGTACTCCGGCGCGTACGCCGCGATCATGGTGAGCGTGGCCGGCCATGACGCGGCGCGCATGACGCTGGGCAACATTGGCCTCCTCCTGCCTCCGCTCGCGCCGTTGTTCGTGCTCGCGACGCGGCGGCACGACTGGCGCGGGCGCCAGGCGGTGTTCTGGGGCGCCATCGGGGCGTGGGCGGCGCTGTGGTTCCTCGGGCAGCTGGGCTGGGCCGCCGACGAACTATTCCGCGCGTCGTCGCTGCCGTGGTTCCGGTGGCACGTCGTGCTGCAACTGTCCGGCTCCGCGCTGCCGCTCATCGCCCTCGCCGCGTGGCCGCATCGTCCCGCACAGGTGGACGCGGCGATCACGGTGACGCTCGACATCATCGTGCTCGTGTTTCTCACGGGCTTTCTGTACTGGTCGCTGATCATTGCGCCTGGGCTCGATCCGGCGCATGCGGCGCTGGCGCTGCAATCGCTGGCGGTCGTGGGACCGATCGTCCGCCTGGCGTCGGTCGCCGGCTTGCTGCTGGCCGCGGTGGCCGCCGGCAAGAGCGCGTGGGCGATGGTCTACCGGCGGCTCGCGTACGGGATGATGCTGGCGTTCGCGATCCTCGTCCTGCTCTCCGTGCTTGCTGTCCGTGGTGACTATCAGACTGGATCGCCGGCTGATATCGGATGGATGCTGCCGTTCTGGTTTGCCGCATGGGCGGCGGCGACGTCGCCGGCGTCACCGACGGAATCGCGAGCCAGTGCGACGCGGCCGACGGAGCAGGCGTCGCCGATCCTGTTGTTCGTCGCGCTGCTCATCGTGCCTGTGGTCGGCTACGGCTTGCGATACCTCATGCCGCTCGGCGAGCCAGTGGACACGCTGCGCGACGTCGCGACCGCCGGCACGCTGGTCTGCGGGATCGCCCTGGTCCTCGTCCGCCTGCGCGTCGAGCAGCGGATCGGCGAACAGGCAAACCAGCGTCTGCGCCTCCTGGCGACCGCCTGCGAGCAGGCTGGCGATCTCGTCATCATCGTCGGGCGCAACAGTCAGATCGAGTACGCGAACGACGCGTTCTGCCGGGCCACCGGCTACACGCACGAACAGCTCGAATCGCTGCCGCCGCGCGCGCTCGTGGCGCCCGAGTCGACCGACGCGATTCCGATGTTCAACAAAAGCCTGAAATCGAAACAGGTGACGCGGGTCAACGCATCGCTGGCGCGCAAGGACGGCGGGACGTTTCAGGCCGCCTGCGTCGCGGCGCCGATCGTGGATGGCGGCGGTCGCATCACATATTTTGTCGCGGTCATCCGCGACATCACCGAGGAACTCCGGCTGCGCGAGCAGCTCGTGCGCGGCGAGCGCTTATCCGCACTTGGTGAGTTCGTCTCCGGCGTGGCGCACGAGATCAACAATCCGTTGCAGACGGTGATCGGATCCCTCGAGCTGGCGCTCGATCAGCATCCCGAACCGACGATGCGCGCCGATCTGGAGCGCGCCCGCTTTGAAGCCGGACGCGCAGGGCGTATCGTGCGCAATCTCCTGCGCTTCGTCCGGCAGGCGCCGAACGAACGGCTGCTTCTGGATCTGAACGACATCGTCAAAGCGACGATGAGCGTGCGGGCCTACGAGCTGGAGATGGCCGGTATTCAGGTGCGTGAAGAGTACGCGCCGATGCTGCCGCTCGTCCTGGCCAATCGCGAAGAGATTCAGCAGGTGATCCTGAATCTCATCATGAACGCCGAGCAGGCGATGTCCAACCTCGGCGCCGTGCGCGTGCTGTCGGTGCGCACGTTCATGTCGTCGGGTGACGCCGTACTCGAAGTGCGCGACACCGGCCCGGGTATTCCCGCGGCACTGGCGGGCAAGATCTTCGAGCCGTTCTTCACGACCAAGTCCGAGGGCGCGGGCCCCGGCCTTGGCCTGTCGCTGTCGCTCGGGATCGCCAGCGCGCACCAGGGTCAGCTGGAGTTGATGCCGGCCGCGGCGGGATGCTGTTTCCGCCTGACCCTTCCCGGATCAGGTTTCCCCGGACCTTCGTCGGTTCACTGAACCCGCTCTACAAGGGATCGTTCATGCTTGTTCGGGACGTCGTCATCCTCAGCGCCGCGCGCACGGCCATCCGCGCGTCCGACGTGGACGAGGTGCTGGTCGGTCACGGCCGTCAGGCGGGCTCCGGCCCGAACCCGGGCCGCCAGGTCGAGCTGAACGAAGCGTTCGCGGTGCAGGTGCTGGCCGTGCTGAACGACAGGCTGATCCCGGCCGATCGACTCAACGTCAACGGCGGCGCCATCGCGCTCGGACACCCCATCGGCTGCACCGGCGCGCGCATCGTCGTCACGCTGCTGCATGAACTCGAGCGGCGCGGCGCGAAGCGAGGCCTGGCCACATTGTGTGTGAGCGGGGGAATGGGAATGGCGCTGGCGATCGAGCGAATTGGGTAAATTGGTAATCTGGTCATTGAGTAATTAATTGATGAATGGAATGTGGTTCGAACAATGCGCCTGATCGCCGTCAATCTCCAATCAATTTCCCAATTACCCATTTACCCAATTACCCCATGCGCATAGCAGTCATTCCCGGAGATGGAATCGGCGTCGACACGACTGTGGAAGCCGTCAAGGCGATTCGCGCGGTGGGCGACGTGTTCGGACGGTCATTCGACCTCGAGATGCTGCCATGGGGCGCCGACTATTTCCTGAAGACCGGCATCACGATGCCGTCCGACGGCTACGCGATGCTGCGCGATCAGTTCGATGCCGTGTTCATCGGCGCGCTCGGCGATCCGCGCGTGCCCGACAACCGGCACGCGCGCGACATCCTGCTCGGGACGCGCTTCGAACTGGATCTCTACGTCAACTATCGCCCGGTCAAGCTGCTGGATCAGCGACTGTGTCCGCTGAAAGAGCGAACCACGCAGGACGTGAACTTCGTCGTGTTCCGCGAGAACACCGAAGGCCTCTACGTCAGCATCGGCGGACGCTTCAAGGCGGGGACCGAGGACGAGGTCGCGATTCAGGAAGAGGTGAACACCTACAAAGGGGTGCATCGGATCATCCGGCACGCGTTCGAGTTCGCGTCGACGCACGGACGCCGCAGCATCTGCATGACCGACAAGAGCAACGCCATGGCGCAGGGGCACGCGCTCTGGCAGCGTGTGTTCAAGGAAGTGGCGCTGCAGTATCCCGGCATCGAGGCGCGGCACCTGTACATCGATGCGCTCGCGTTGTGTCTGGTCCAGAATCCCGCACAGTTCGACGTGATCGTCACAAATAACCTGTTCGGCGACATCATCACGGACCTGGGCGCCGCGCTGCAGGGCGGGCTCGGGATGGCCGCGTCCGGCAACCTGCACCCGGGCAAGACGTCGATGTTCGAACCGGTCCATGGATCGGCGCCGCCGCTGGCGGGGAAGAACGTCGCGAATCCGATGGGTGCGATCCTGTCAGCCGCGCTGATGCTCGACTATCTGGGCCTCGCGCCGGAAGCCGCAGCCGTCGATGCGGCCGTGCAGGCCGCCGTGATGGCCGGCCATGGCACGAGAGACATCGGCGGGTCGCTCGGCACAGCGGAAGCCGGGGACCGGATCGCGGCCCTGATCCACCGCTAAGGACACCACAGTGTTTACCTCTGTGTCCATCGTGTCCCCAGTGGTGAATGGGCCGAGCAACTGAAGGAATTTATGCAGATCAAAACGGTCGGTGTGTTGGGCTGCGGACTGATGGGATCGGGCATCGCGCAGGTGTGCGCGGCGGCCGGCTACACAACCATCGTGCGAGAGGTGGAGCAGTCGTTCCTCGATAAGGGGCTCGGACGCGCCAGGAAGTTCCTCGAAGACGGCGTCGCCAAAGGGAAGGTCACCGCCGAGGCGCGCGATAAGACGCTCGCCAATCTGTCCGGCACGACGACGATTGCAGCGCTGAAGGACTGCGACCTGATCATCGAGGCGATCATCGAGAACCTGGAGGAGAAGCGTACGACCTACGCGGCGCTCGAGCACGTCGTCGGCGCGCACACGATCTTCCTG
>JANYHS010000360.1 GCA_025358945.1 Acidobacteriota bacterium | reverse complement strand
ACGACGATACGTGCGTGGACTGGAATTCCGTCCCGGCAATCGCGCGGTCCATCACGCCAACATCCGCGTCGATCAGACGTCGGCGTCGCGGCGGCTGGACGAGGCCGACCCGGCTCCCGGATACGAAGGCGCCATTCTGCGCTCCGCCGATTTCCCCGACGGGCACTTTCTCGGGTGGACGCCGGGACAGATCACCCCGCTCGCACCACCAGGCCTCGCGTGGCAGATCGACCCTGGCAGCGATCTCGTCGTGCAGCTGCACCTGCAGCCCACCGGAAAGGCTGAGCACATTCAGCCGTCGATCGCGTTCTACTTCACCGCCGATCCGCCGGCGCGCATCCCAACGATGGTGCGGCTCGGGCGGCAGAATCTGGACATTGCGGCGGGCGCGGCCGCGCATCGAGTCTCGGACGCGTACGTGCTGCCCGTCGATGTCGAAGTCCACGCCATCCAGCCGCACGCGCACTACCGCGCGCGTCGCGTGCTCGTTCGCGCGACGCGACCGGACGGCTCGCGCGTCACCCTGATCCGGATCGAACGCTGGGATTTCAACTGGCAGGATCAGTATCGATATGCGGCGCCGTTCTGGCTTCCGGCCGGCACGACCATCGAGATGGAGTACGTCTTCGACAACTCCGCCGCCAATGCGCAGAATCCCCAGCACCCTCCGCAGCGCGTGCCGTGGGGATGGCGATCGTCGGACGAGATGGCTGACGTGTGGATTCAGGTGATGACGCGGTCAGAGCCGGATCGGAATCGCCTCGCGCCGGACGTTCGCCGCAAGATGGCGGTCGAAGACGCGGTTGGCTGCGAGACGCTGATCGCGCGGGAACCCGAGTACGCGGCGCTGCGCGACGATGCCGCGGCGCTGTATATGGAATTGCGGCAGCCGCAACGCGCGCTCACACATTTCCAAGTCGTCGAGCGCCTGCAACCTGACTCGGCGCGCGCGCGCTACAACGTCGCGGTGGCGCTCGATGCGCTGGGCCGGGTCTCGGATGCCACGAAGGAGTACCAGGAGGCGATTCGTCTCGACCCGGACTATTCGGTCGCCCACAACAATCTGGGGAGCCTGCTGTTCGCGGAGCAACGGATTGATGAAGCGCGTGCGCACTTCGAGCGCGCGGTGGCGGCGAACCCGTCCAACGCCGAGGCGCAGAACAATCTCGGCGCCGTGCTGCTCGCCAGCGGGCAGGGTCCAGCAGCACGCGCGGCGCTGCAGCGCGCCGTCGCGCTGCAGCCCACGTATCCCGAAGCGCACTTCAACCTCGCACGGATCGCGGGACTCGACGATCGTCGCGACGATGCGCTACAGGAAGCGGCGGTCGCCGAAGCGCAGGCCATGGCTGCGGGAAAAACCGATCTCGTCGAACAGATTCGAGCGCTCGTGCGGGGCCTGCGGCGGCCATAGCTCGACGGATCGCCTAAGATTCGCACCATGCGGAACGTGACACGCTGTCTCGTTGTGGTCTCGGCGATACGTCGCTCGGCCACCGCGACGACATCTGGTCCGCGGACGCCACATTCCGCGCGCACGTCACGGGCGGCATCCGCCGGGCGCTGGGACTGGAAAGCCAAAACTGAAAAGCGAAAACCGAAAACTTGAGCCCTATCCCCTGTGGTATTGTCGAAACTGCGGAGACAAAGGTCCAACGAACATGAGAAAAGCCAAAGCAGCTGGCGTTCTGCTCTGCCTGCTCGCATCGTCGATCTGGATCATGGGTGCTGAACAGCTGAAGCCGGGAGCGAGCCGGGACGCGGTCCAGAGTGATCTGAATCGGACGGCTGACGCCGTTCTGGCTCTCAAGAGCACGCGCTTCTCCCTGAAACGTGAAGGCACGCCAGCCGTTCTGGACGAGAAGAACGGAATCACGTTTACCACCGCGGATTGTGCCTATTCAGCGCCGAACCGGGTGTCCTGCAACGTCAAAGTCGCACTCAAGAGCGGAACGATCCTGCAGTTGACGCGAGTGTGGGTACCTGAAGGCACCTTTCAGTCGAATCCGCTGACGCGGCAGTTCGGCAAGGCGCCAGCGGACTCCAATTTCAATGGCGTCGTACTGTTTGCCAGGACCGGCATCCCGGAGGTGCTGAGGACTGCGGTGCAAAAGGCGCAGGTCATCGGACGCGAGACGCTCCAGGACCAGCAAACGCTTCATCTGCAAGGCGAGGTGAGCGGCGAGAAACTGAATCCGCTCGTCGGGTTCACACTCAGGCCGGATGTGATGTATCGCGTCGATCTCTGGATCGACGAGAAGTCGGCGAACACGGCGCGGATCCACGTCACCGAGCCTGAGGGCAACGGCTGGCTCATCGAGCTCTTCGGCACGAATGAACCGGTGGACATTCCGACGCCGCAACTGCCGCCCCCCACGCCCAAGCCGCACGCCTGAATGTCGCGCGCACGGCAGTACCCGGGCTTGATCCTCGCGCTTGTCTGCCTCCCCGTGTTCATTGGCGCGCTCGATCTCACCATCGTCTCCGCGGTGCTGCCCGAGGTGATCCGATCGTTGACCATCGAGATCCAGAAGCTCGATGTCGCCGGATGGGTCGTCACCGGGTATTTCGTCTCGTATGCGATCAGCATGACGTTCATGGGGAAGGTGTCGGATATCGCGGGTCGCCGCCTCGTCTATCTCGTCTGTCTCGCCATCTTCTTTGTCGGGTCATGGCTGGTCGCGGCTTCGCCAGGCTGGCCCGCCGGCATCGCGCTGAGAGTGATGCAACTGTTCCAGGACCATCCCCCTGTCAGTTTCGCCTCGCTCTACGCCCTGATTGCCGGCCGTGTCATTCAAGCATTCGGCGCAGGAGCCATGGTGCCTGTGAGCATGGCCCTGGTCGCCGATCTCTATCCGCCCGAGAAACGGGCGCTGCCGCTCGGCCTTATCGGGGCGGTCGATACCGCGGGTTGGGTGCTGGGACATCTCTACGGCGGGATCATGGTGCAGTTCATGAGCTGGCCGTACCTGTTCTGGATCAATCTCCCGGTGGTCTTCGTGATCTTTTGCATCACGTGGTGGGGATTGACCGGGCTGCCACGGATGGACGTGAAGGGCGGCATCGACTGGATCGGCGTGACGCTTCTGGGCGCGGCGCTGGTTCTGCTCAATATCGGCCTTGGCGCGCCGGAAGTCGGGCTCGAAGGATCAATCGCTCTCCCGTCGCCACATCGTCTGTACTGGGTCGCCGGGGCCGCGGTGGCGTTCGCGGTCTTCCTGGTTTCTCAGCGGCGCGTGCGCGATCCCATCCTCGACTTACGCATCTTCTCGAACCGCAATCTGTCGGCGGCGAGTGGCGTCAATCTGCTCGTCGGCTTCTGCATCATGGTGGCGCTGGTCAGTGTGCCCATCTTCATCAACGTTGCGGGCGCGGCAAACACGATGAAGGCGGCGCTGGTCACGGGATACCTGCTCTGCGCCTTTACCGTGCCGATGGCGCTCGCGGCCATTCCCGGAGGCTGGCTCTCCGAACGGCTCGGTTATCGATCGACGGTCGTCCTCGGTTTGATCACGGCCATCGCTGGCTTCTGGATGATGAGTCTGTGGAAGGTGGAAATGGCCGCCCAGGCGGTCTCCTTCTTTGACAGCTTGCGACACGGCCCCGCGCTGTCCGACGCTCGGGGCACCGGCTTCATGGCGGCGGGCCTGGCTCTGGCCGGCATCGGCATCGGGTTGACCATTGCGCCGATCGGGGCGGCCGTCATCAACGGCGTGGGCGAACACGACCGCGGGATGGCGTCGTCGCTCGTCATCATCCTTCGGCTGATCGGCATGAGCGTCAGCATGAGTTCGATGATGGCGTACGGACTGCGGCGGACGACGGTCCTCGGCCGGGAAATGCTCGGCCCCGACGATGCGCTGGATTTGGAAAAGACGGCCAGGGTGGCGCTTGACGTGGTGACGAAGATCACCAGCGAGATCGGGCTGATTGCTCTGGCCGTGACCGTGATGGCCTTGGGCGTCGCGCTCCTGCTGCGACGGGGCGACGTAGCGCGAAGCCTTTAGGCGAACGGCGATCGCTCCGCTGAAGCCTTCGCGCTACGGGGAAACCGTGCGGCCTACTGCTTGATGCGTTTGGCCGACCAGTCCATCATTCCCATACCCGCCACGTCGGCCTTGCCGTTGACGATGGCGTCGCCGTCGAGATCGCCGGTCAGCACGACGGTCATGTCGCCGTTGGGTGTCTGCGCAATCATCGTCAGCTTCAGCGCTTTGCCCTCGGCCACACCCGCGATCGGGACCTCGCCGAGCTGACTGCCGAACGTTCCGGACACTTTGCCCATGTCGTCCTTCAGCGTCGCGTTCGCCGGCATGTCGCCGGCCGGGGTCTTCAACATCACATCCCATTTGCCGGCGAAGCCGACGCCGTTCAGCGCGGTCGAGGCCGTGGTCGTCGTGCTGGTGGTGGTGGTCGTCGTCGTGGTCGTCGTCGAGGACGCGGCCGTGGTAGTCGTGCCCGAACGCTTCGCGCTCCACTCGCCTTCCGCGAAGCCGCCGAAGTCGGCCTTGCCGGCCATCGACACGCCGTCAACCTTGCCGGTCAGCGTGATCGGAAGTTCCATCCCCTGCGCGGTGACCGTGAAGGTGAACGTCAGCTCGGTGCCGGTCACCGAGCCGCCGTCGAACGCCAGCTGGCCTTGCGGCGATTTGAACAGGCCCGACACTTTCGCGCCGTCCTGCTTGAACGTCACCGGGGTCGTGGTCGTGCCCTGCGGCGAGACGACCGTGACGTCCCAGTCGCCGGCCACGCTCGTTTGCGCGAAGGCGGGCGCCGAGGTCAGTAGAAAAAGCGCCAGTAGAGTGGCTTTCGAGCGGGTCATGTCTTTCAGCTCCTGAAAAAAATGTGAACGCTTACCTTACCGTACGTCGCCGGCGTCGCCGGTGCGGCGCGCCGTCAGAGGTCCTTCGCCGACATCGCCGAGCTTGGCCGTCCCGTTGATCACGGTGGCGGTTTCGAGTTTGCCCTTCATCGTGATCTCGAGCATCTTCCCGTCCTCGGCGACGGACCAGATCACGGTCACCTGATCGTCAACGACGCGGCCGTTGATCTCGTACTCGCCGAACTCGTCGGTGGCGTGGCCGCTGAGTTTCGCGCCCGACTGGTTGATCGTCATGATGATCCAGTTCTGCCCCAGCGGAGTCACGAAGTCGACACGCCAGGTGCCGGACACGGCACGCGGCTGCGCTTGCGCCTGGGCGGGAACGGCAACGACGGCCAACGCGAGGCACACGGCCAGAAAAATTCGCATCATGATTCGGCCATTTTACTGTGGTTCGGACGTCAGGATGCGGGCAAAAGATGCATGACCTGTGCTGCGGTATTATCCCTCCCATGACTCCACGTCATCGTCTGGCGTTCGGGCTGACGGTCCCGGCCCTCGTGTTGTTCGTCGTCGCCTGCAGCCAGGAACCGGCCAAACCGGCGGCGGAGGTCGCGCTCGCACCCGCGCCGGCCGCGCCACCGCCGGCCGTCCGCATCTACGTCACCAACGAAACATCTGGTGACCTGACCGTCATCAACGGCGACACGCAGACGGTCATGGCGACCGCGTCGCTCGGCAAGCGCCCCCGCGGCATCCAGGCGAGCCCCGACGGCAAGATGCTCTACGTCGCGCTGAGCGGATCGCCGCCCGCCGGCCCCGGTGTCGATCCGAAGACGCTGCCGCCGGCCGACCGCACCGCCGACGGCATCGGCGAGGTGGACGCCGACACCTACAAACTGAAGCGCGTCATCCATGCGGGTGCTGACCCCGAGCAGCTCGCCGTCAGCCGCGACGGCACGCGGCTCTACGTCGCCAACGAGGACACCGAAACCCTCAGCGTCGTCGACGTCGCGTCGGGAACGGTCATCGCGGCGGTGAAGGTCGGCGAGGAGCCGGAAGGCGTGACGATCCGGCCGGACGGCAAGGTTGTCTACGTGACGTGCGAAGGCGACGGCGCAGTGTTCGCGATCGATACGCAGACCAACACACTGCTGAAACGCATCCCGGTCGGCCCGCGCCCGCGTTCGATTGCGTTCCTGCCGGACGGCTCGCGCGGCTATGTCTCGCTCGAGAATCAGGGCGCCATCGCGGTCTTCGATGCGACGCAGCAGAAATTCCTGCGGCTGATCACGCTCGAGGGCCAGGGCAACACGCCCAAGCCGAGACCGATGGGTCTCGCCGTCAACCCGGACGGTTCGACGGTCTACGTCACCACCGGATCCTTCGGCCATCTCTTTTTCATCGACCCGGTGAAGAACGCGACAGTGACGTCGTTTGAAGTCGGCCAGCGGCCGTGGGGCATCGCGCTGATGCCGGGCGGAACGATCGCCTACACCGCGAACGGGCCGTCCAACGACGTATCGGTCGTGGATCTGGTGGCGAAGCAGATCGTTAAAAAGATCACGGCCGGCAATCGTCCCTGGGGTGTCGCGATCATCGCGCGTTAGTCGAGCGTGATGTGCAGTGCGGCGCCGAACAGCATCGTGCGGTCGTTGTCTGACGCGGCGTATTTCAGCAGCGTCCGCACGTTCTTCTCGACCTTTCCGTCGAATACCGTCCGCCCGTTCGCCACCACTGTCACCGGCTTGGCGAAATCGAACTGATCGGGCGACAGCAGCAGCGTGAACGCCGTCACGCCGCGGGTCGTCGCGGTCACGACATTCCCTGCTCGCACCACGTCGACGCGGCCCGATCCGCCGCCGCGCGCGAACAAGTGTTTCGGCGGACTCTCGACGATCTGCGGCTGGTAGACCCCTGTCAACTCCACCGGCGCGTTGTCCCGCGCGACCAGCAACGTGACCTTCGATCCCGGCGGCATCCCGTCGAGCGCGTCGGTCACGTCCGCGGACGCCGACGCCGACTGATCGTTCACGCGCACCAGGGCGTCGCCCGCTTTCAGGCCGATGCGATCGGCGTTCGACCCCGGGGTCACACGGGTGATGCGCTTGCCGCTGCTCTGCACACCGAAGTCCGCT
>JANYHS010000351.1 GCA_025358945.1 Acidobacteriota bacterium | reverse complement strand
GTCGAAGGAATCGCACGACAGACTGGAGGAGATCTGCCGGTTGGCCGAGTTCACTCCAGCGAACGGGCACATTCGAATCGATCCGAGTCTCGCGCGCGGCCTGTCATACTACACGGGCGCGATCATGGAGATCGCAGTCGAAGGCATCGGCAGCCTCGGCGGCGGCGGGCGCTACGACAACCTGGTGGGCATGTTCCTGGGCCGCGACGTGCCGGCGTGCGGTTTCTCGCTCGGGCTCGAGCGGATTATCGTCGTCATGACGGAGCGGAACATGTTTCCTCCAACTCTGGCGCAGGGCAGTGTCGTCGTCCTGGTGACATGTCTCGTCGATCCCGCGGAGGCCGAGACGTTGGCTTAAGCCCGCGCGGGTGCGCTCCGACTGGCTGGCGAGCTGCGGGCGGCCGGACTTCGAGTGGACGTGTTCCCCGACGCGAGTCGCAAGTTCGACAAGCCCCTCAAATACGCGACCGCGCGCGGCGCGCGGGTGATGGCGATTTTCGGCGAGAATGAAGTGAGCCGCAGCGAGGCCAGTATCCGGAACCTCGAGACGCGGGAACAGATAGCCGTGCCGCGCGACGAAGCGGCCGCCGCCATCGCGCGGCTCTTAACGTAGACGTCAGAGCTTAGAACTGAGAACTCTTTCCCGCATGGCTGAACATCTCGGTACCCTCGTTCGCACCCACACCTGCGGCGCGCTGCGCGGCGAAGACGTCGGCAAGGACGTCGTCCTGCTCGGCTGGGTGCATCGCATCCGCGATCTCGGCGGCGTCACATTCCTGGACATCCGCGATCGCGCGGGCGTCTCGCAGGCCGTCGTCCGCGAGAACGACGCGCTGATGACCATCGCCAAGAGGCTGCGCTCCGAGTTCGTCGTCGGCATCTCGGGCGTCGTTCAGCGGCGATCCCCGGATACCGTGAACGCGAAGCTGGCGACTGGCGAGATTGAAGTCCTCGTGCGTGAGATCCGGTTGCTCAACGAAGCGAAGACGCCGCCGTTTCAGATCGCCGACGATGGTCCGGTGTCGGAGGACGTGCGGCTCAAGTACCGCTATCTCGATCTGCGGCGTCCGCGCCTGCAGCACAACATCGGCCTGCGGCACCGCGTGTCGATCGCGATTCGCAAATATTTCGACGAGAACGGGTTCTGGGAAATCGAAACGCCGATCCTGGCGAAGTCGACACCGGAAGGTGCGCGTGACTTCCTCGTTCCGAGCCGCGTGCATCCTGGCGAGTTCTACGCGCTGCCGCAGTCGCCGCAGATCTTCAAGCAGCTGCTGATGATTGCCGGCACCGACCGCTACTTCCAGATCGTGCGCTGCTTCCGCGACGAGGATCAGCGCGCCGATCGCCAGCTCGAGTTCACGCAGGTGGACGTCGAGGTGTCGTTCGCGCAGCCCGAGACGATCTACGGCCTGATCGAGCCGCTGATGCCGAAAATCTTCAAGGCGATCGGGGCCGAAGTGACGCTGCCGATCCGCCGCATCAGCTACGCCGACGCGATTGCTCGTTACGGATCCGACAAACCGGACCTGCGCTGCGGCATGGAGATCCACGATCTGTCCGACGTCTTCCGCGACTCGGAATTCCGGGTCTTCAAGCAGATCGTCGCCGACGGCGGTGCGGTGCGCGGATTCGCGGTGAAGGCCGGCAACGACTATTCGCGAAGCCGGCTCGACGCCATCGTCGATCAGGCGAAGGCGCTCGGCTTCACCGGGTTGATCTGGGTGCGTCCGGGCGAGCCGCCGCTGAGTTCGGTGAAGGCGCTTGGTGAGGCCGTGCTTCGTCCGGCGCTCGACCGCGTCGGCGCCTCCAAGGGCGACTTGCTGCTGATGGCAGCCGGTCCTGCGGACCACACGTCGAAGCTGCTCGGTCAGCTGCGGCTGCAGATCGCGCAGAAGGAAAACCTGCTGAACCCTGAACAGTTCGAATTTCTCTGGGTCACCGACTTTCCGCTGCTCGAGTACAGCGCCGAGGACAACCGCTGGTATTCCATGCACCACCCGTTCACCTCGCCGCATGACGAGGACTGGGACAAGCTCGAGAGCCAGCCTGGCGAGGTGCGTGCGAAGGCGTACGACCTGGTGCTGAACGGATCCGAAATCGGCGGCGGCAGTATCCGTATCCATGACGCCGATCTGCAGGCGCGCATTTTCAGCCGCCTCGGCATCACGGAAGAGGACGCCAAGCTGCGCTTCGGTTTCTTCCTTGAAGCGCTCGAGTACGGCACGCCACCGCATGGCGGAATCGCGCTGGGGCTGGATCGGATCGTCGCGATTCTGGCTGGCGAGTCGTCCATCCGCGAAGTGATTGCGTTCCCGAAAACGGCAAGTGCGGTCGATCTGATGGCAACCGCACCGTCCACCGTCGACGCCAAGCAACTGCGCGAACTGCACATCCGCATTCAGACTTAACCCGATGAAGCGCATTACCGTCCCGGAAGAGGGCATCGAAACGCTGTTCGGCTCCTACGACGAGAACCTCAAGCGTCTCGAGTCGCTGTTCAGCGTCAAGATCCGCACGCAAGGCAGCGACTTGCTGATTGAAGGCGGCCCGGCCAACGTCGACAAGGTCGACCGCGTCATCAGTCAGCTCGCGTCGCTGATTCGCGACGGGTTCAAGCTCACCATTGCCGACGTGAAGATCGCGGGCGACCTCGTCGCACAGGACACGCTGGTCGACCTGCGCGATCACTTTCTCAAGGGCAGCCTGACCGCAGCAGGCAAGAAGCGCGTCGCCCCAAAGACGGTGAACCAGCGCAGGTATCTCGACGCGATCGAGAATCACGACATCGTGTTCGGCGTCGGACCGGCGGGCACCGGCAAGACCTATCTCGCGATGGCGCAGGCCGTCGCGTTCCTGCTCGCGAAAAAAGTCAGCCGCATCATCCTCGCCAGGCCGGCGGTGGAAGCGGGTGAGAAGCTCGGGTTCCTGCCGGGCGACATGCAGGAAAAGGTGAACCCGTACCTGCGCCCGCTGTACGACGCGCTCTACGACATGCTCGATACCGAGCGGGTCACGCGCTACATTGAGCGCGGCACGATCGAGATCGCGCCGATCGCCTTCATGCGCGGCCGCACGCTCAACGATGCGTTCGTGATCCTCGACGAGGCGCAGAACACCACGTCCGAGCAGATGAAGATGTTCCTCACGCGCCTCGGCTTCGGCGCCAAGGCCGTCATCACCGGCGACATCACGCAGATCGATCTGCCGCAGGGCCGGATGTCCGGGCTGGTCGAAGCGATGAAGGTGGTCGGCTCCATCGAGGGGATCGAGTTCGTCCAGTTCGACGACCGAGACGTCGTGCGTCACAAGTTGGTGCAGGCGATCGTGAAGGCCTACGAGGCGCACTCGACCGCGAACGGCAAGCATGCCTGACCCTGCGTTCGCTCGGCGGAACACCGGCCGAGCTTCGGCGGGCAAGCGGCTGGCGGTGTCCATTATCGACGAGCAGGGGCGACCGGTTTCAGTGCCGGGCCTGGCGGTATGGCTCGCCCGCATCGCGCCGGCGCGTGCGCGCGGCGCCGTCAACGTCGCGATCGTCAGCGACCAACGCGTCCGCGCGCTGAACAAGACCTATCGCCGCAAGGACTACGCGACCGACGTCCTGAGTTTTCCCATAAGCTCGCCGGTTTCTTCCTCCGCGTCCCCGGTGTCCTCCGTGGTGGAGAGCTTTCTCGGGGAAATTGTGATCGCCCGCGGCGTCGCGAAGCGGCAGGCCCGCGACGCCGGACATTCAGAGTACGCTGAACTGCGAGTTCTCGCCCTGCACGGCCTGTTGCATCTGCTTGGCTACGACCACGAGATCGATGCGGGCCGGATGCGACGTCTCGAACAGCGGTTGCGGCGCAAAGGCGGGCTCGACGCGGGGCTGATCGAGCGAGCGGAAACGAAACCGCGAGGGCGCGCATGATTCCGCTCAGCGTCTTCCTGCTCGCGTGCGCGGCGGTGTACCTGGGTGCGATCGAAGCGGCGTTCAGCGCGCTGATGCGGCTGTCGCTGCGGCTCGTCGCCGAGCGCTCGAATCGTCCCGGCACGCTGGGCACCTATCTGGACGATCCACTGCTCCTGTTCATCCCCGTGCGGCTGCTGCTGGGCCTCGTCACCGGCACGGCGACCGCGCTTCTGGCGCGCGGCATCGGCATCGAGGGCGTCCAGACACTGCCGACGCTGATCCTGGCGCTCGCCGCATTTGTGCTCGTGTGTGAACTCTTCGTGCCGCTCGTCATCATCGGCAGCAATCCCGAGCGCGTGCTCGAACTGCTGCTGCCAACCTTCGCGCCCATCGCTCGAGCGCTCGGTCCGATGACCCGCTCGATCGCGCGCATCGTGCCCCCCGCGAGACGGGGCGGCCCGCCGCCGACGGCGGACGAAGCCGCCGAGGAAGCCAACACCACCGCCAAGGCCTACATCGATACGGCGGAGCAGGAAGGGCGGATCGAAGGCGAAGAGCGCCGGCTGCTGCAAAGCATCGTCGACTTTGGCGATACGCTGGTGCGCGAGGTGATGACGCCACGGCCCGACATCGTCGCCATCCGCGATACCGCGACCGTCGGCGACGTGCGCGCGCTGTTCCTCGAGCAGGAGTACTCGAGGTTTCCGGTCTATAAGGACTCGCTCGATAACATCGCCGGCTTTGTGTTCGTTAAGGACCTCGTCGTGCTGATCACCGCAGACGACACGCGCGCGGTGACGACGCTGCTGCGCCCGGCGGTGGTGGTGCCGGGGACCAAGCGCGTGCCGGAGTTGCTGAAGCAGTTCCAGCGTCAGCAGACCCAGTGCGCCATCGTCGTCGATGAATACGGCGGGACGGCGGGGCTGGTGACGATTGAAGACCTTCTCGAGGAGATTGTCGGCGAGATTCGCGACGAGTACGATGTCGAGTCCGAGCCGATCGTCGACGAAGGACACGGCCGCTTCGTCTTCAGCGGAAAGGTAAACATCGACGAGGTGATTCGGCGGCTGGACGTCGAGATCGAACGTGAAGGCTTCGAGACCGTCGGCGGCTACCTGATGGCGCATCTCGGCCGCGTGCCCGCCGTCGGCGAACGGGTCGAGG
>JANYHS010000345.1 GCA_025358945.1 Acidobacteriota bacterium | reverse complement strand
GCGAAGATCGCCGCGGTGACGCCGGAACAGGTGAAGAGTGCGTCGGCGATGCTGTTCGGGTCGGACAACTCGGTGATCGCGATCGTCGGCGACTGGGCGAGAGTAAAAGATCAACTCGCCGCCTACAAGAACATCACGTTCCTCGACACCGACGGCAAGACGATCGCGCCGCCGCAGTGACTGTCATCCGACGCGTCGCGAAGGGTGGCCGTCGGTCTACCTCGACGTCGAGGAATTCGCGGGCGCAGCGCTTGTCGGCGGCGCGTCACTGGCCTATCTGATGCTGCGCTCATTAGAAATCTTCCACCCGCAGCGTGACGTCGGCGTGCTTCCACGCCTCGCGGAACTGCTTTTCGGCGGCGGCGACCGCGCCCTTCTCTGACGGCTTCCTCGTCGCCAGCAGCGTCTGCCACAGCCCATACAGCGAGCGGGCGTTCCTGGGATTGTGCGTCAGGTCCTCGCGGAACACCTGCTCCGCGCGATCGAACTGCTTCACGCGCGTCAGCGCCATGCCCAGTGATTCGCGCGTCGGGTAGAACCAGTCGGGCGGCTCGTTGTAGTTCAGCATGTCCTCGGCGAGTACGGCCGCCTTCCACGCGTCGATGCACGCCGCATCGTCCCGCTTCGCGCGCGCGATCCAGGCGTCGAGCACGGCGTCGCTGACGGCGAGCATGGCCTTCGCTTTGTTGTAGCCCCAGTCGGTGTCCGGTGCGATGGCCTTGCGCGCGACCAGATACGCCGCGCGTTCCTGCTCGGCGGCCGCAACGTGGGCGAGTGCAGCCTGCGCCACGCCGCGGCCGAAATGCAAGGCCGCGGTCAGCAGCGTATGCTTCGGATCCGGTACCGGCAGCGCCAGTACGTCATTCCAACGCGCGAAGCGGAGCAGCACGTACATCGTCTTCGCACCGAACGGCTCAAGCATCGACATCTCGCCGAGTATTGGCGTCACGTTGGCGACGACGAGATCAGCCGCCGCTTTCGCTTCCTTGAACTGCCCCGACATCATCGCTGCCGACGCGAGGAAGTCGAGGTTGTGGTTGTAGTACATCGACGGGTACACGCCTTCGGCGCCGTTCGCCTTGATGAACGCGCGATCGACTTCCGCGGCCTTCGCGTTACTCGTCACGGCGCCGTCGTAGTTGCCCGTGCGCATGTAGATGTGCGCCGGCATGTGGACCAGATGACCGGCGGCGGGGACCAGCGTCTCGAGTCGCTTCGCGCTGGCCAGCGCTCGGCCGGGCGTCTGCGACGCCTCGACGGCGTGGATGTAGTAGTGGTTCGCACCGATGTGCATCGAGTCCCGGCGCAGCACCGATTCGAGCGCCGCGACGATCTCCTCGGTGCCCTCCGTCGGCCTCCCGTCCGCGGACCACAGCTGCCACGGATGCAGATCCATCAGGCTCTCGGCGTATAGCGTCGCCGCGTCGAGATCGTTGGCATACTGCCTGATCAGATCGCGCATCGCATCCTTGTATTGCACCGCAAGCGCCTTCAGGTCGGCCTGGGGATCGTTCGAGTAGCGCGTGACGAGTGCTTCCACGTACGCGCGCTCGTTGGGCGGGGCAGTCGAGGCGAGCACGTGCGCGCGGTGTACTTCGTCGTACGCGGCCTTCTCGCGCGCAGGATCGACGTCGAGGTTGATGTTGGGACCGAGCGCCAGCGCGATCCCCCAGTGCGGCATTGGCGACGATGAGTCGAGCTCCGCCGCGCGGCGAAAGGCGCGCACGGCTTCATCGTGGTTGAAGGCGTAGACCAGGGTCAGCCCTTGATCGAAGAACTGCTGGGCCTCCGCGCTTCGTGTCGCAATCGGATGGTGCAGCGTGCCAAGGCCCGGCGTCATCACGGCTGGCTTCGCGGCCACTGGCGCATGCGCGTCGTGCTGCCGGGGATCGGCGCTGAACAGGGATAGAAGGAAGAGGATGATGAACACGGCGCTACTTTTCCAGAAGAGACTTGAGCGACGCCAGGGCGCGCGACCACCCGAACCCAATCACTTCGTAGTAGCGCCGCCAACGCGCGCTTTCTTCGAAACCGGTCTGCGTGACGCGCACGCGCGTCGCGTTGCCTTCGACCTTCAGTGTGACCTCGAGCGCCATCGGGCCGATCGGCTCGCCGTCGGGCGGCAGCCAGAATGCGTCGGCGACGAAGAATCCTTCGCCGGCCTGAAACGTGACGATCGTGCCTCTGAAGACTCCACCCAACCGTCCGAGCACATCGTCTCGGAAGTCGGTCGGCGCCCACTCGATCGCATACGGCCCCAGCACCCGCGGCGTCGTCACCGAATGCGCCACCTGCCACCAGGCGTTCAGCGCGCCGGCGTCAAAGAAGGCCTTCATCACGCGCCCGGCGGGGGCGGCGATCACGGCTGTAACGTCAAGACTGGGTACAGACATGTTGTTTAACCGCCGAGCTCGCCGAGATCGCAGATAAGAATTCGTCTCTGCGGTCTTTGCGATCTCCGCGGTTCCATCTTTATGGCTGCCCCGCCGTGCTGCGGACGCGCTGCGCGCGGGCGCGCGACACCATGTCCTTCACTTCGCGCATCAGCGTCGGTACGTGATACGGAATGCCGTCCTTGATCGTCCACTCGATGCCGCCGCCGTGAGCGCCTGTGGCTTTGTCGTTGACCCCGAGCGGCGAGTAGTTCGACGCCGGCTTTCCGTTCAGCAACATCACGTCCGCACCGTACGGGTTCAGCACCTTGAGGTTCTCGAGCGGGTTGCCGTTGACCACCAGCAAGTCGGCGATGAAGCCTTCACGGACCTTGCCGATCCGGTCTTCCATGCCGAGCAGCTTTGCGCCGTTCCACGTCGCGTGCTCGATCACCTCAAGCGGCTGGAAGCCGGCCTCTTCCTGCAACTCGAGCTCGCGCGAGATGCCGAAGCCGTACAGCGAGTAAATGTATCCGGCATCGTCTCCCGTCGTGACCAGGCCGCCCTTGTGCGCGAACTCGAGCACCGCGTCCATCCAGATGCGGTACTGCTGCTTCCATTTCGCTTCCTGCGTGGACGTCCAGCCGAGGAAGTACGACCCGTGGTTGTCGAGCGATCCCCTGAAGTACTCCTCCATGGACGGGTGCAGGTAGTCCCGGAACCACGGCTGATTCTGCGCGCGGACGAGATCGCGGCTGGCTTCGTAGATGGAAAACGTCGGATCCCAGGCGACGTGCTTCTCGACCATCAGGTCGATGATCTTGTGGAGCTTCGCGGGATCAGATTGCGCGTAGAGTTCGCCGGCGCGGCCGAAGCGGTGGATCTCGTTCGAGTAGCTCATGTCTGGCGGGAAGTTCTGGGCGCCGTTCAGGGCGGCATCCGCCACGCCATAGAAGTGCTCGATCGAGTTGACCCCAAGCTCCGCGTAGTCCTTCGCTGTCGTTTCCTCGACGGCGATGTGCGTGGCGGTGCGCATGTTCAGCGTGTGCGCCTCGTCCATGATCGCTTCGAGCTGATCACGATCCATCCCGATAATCTTGAGGCCATCGGCGCCCTTCTGCTTGATGTCGCGAATCCAGGAGCGAATCTCAACCGGCGATCCCGTGCGTCCCTTGCTGACGAACGGGTAGACGAGGATCCGCGGCGCGATGATCGTGTGCGCGTTGCTCTCCGCCTGCCAGCGTTTCGACTTGTCGAAATCGCCCCCCACCTCCCGCACCGTCGTCACGCCGGCGGCGAGATAGAGGTTGCGCTCGTACTGGATCGGTTGCGCGATGCCCGGCTCCCGCTCCTCGTGCCAGTGCATGTGTGCGTTGACGATGCCGGGCATCACGTATTTGCCGGTGGCGTCGATCACCGTGTCGGTCGATCGCGGCGACGTCGGGATGGTGACCGCGGATCCGGCCAGGCTGTCAGGCGGGCCGATATACGCAATCAGACCGTCCTGGACGACGATGTCGACGGGGCCGTATGGGGGTTTGGCGTTGCCGTAGATCACCATCGCGTTCCTGATGATCAGGCGACGTGAGGACTTCGCATGGATGAGCGGCGTGGCTGGCGGTTGCTGGGCGCCGAAACCAAACGTCAACAGTGCGGCGAGCGCGATCCCGGTGGTCGTCACGTTCATGCGAGCGGCCTCTCCTCTCAGAAGACGCGGGGATCATAGCATTCTGATGGTAAATTGCTCGTTATGTCGCAGCAGCCGCTCGCGTATCTGGACCCGGAGTTTCTCGACAGCGATGAGGGGCGGCCGGTCAGACTGCTCTCGGAGTACCTCGACCCGCTGCGCCGGTTCAGGGAGCAGAAGATTCAGGACACCGTCGTGTTCTTCGGATCGGCGCGCGTCGACAGCCGCGAACGCGCCGAGCGCGCACTGAAGACGCTGAAGGCGCGCGGCGTCCACGATGCCGACGATCATTACGAAACCGAGCTGAAGAAAGGCAGCAAGGCGGTCGAGTGGGCGCGCTACTACGAGGACGCGCGCGAACTGGCGCGGCTGCTGGCGACGTGGACGCTCGGCATCCAGTCTGACAATCACCGTTTCGTCGTCACCTCAGGCGGTGGACCGGGGATCATGGAAGCGGCCAATCGTGGGGCGCACGAAGCCGGTGGCAAGACGATCGGCCTGAATATCCGGCTGCCGTTCGAGCAGGGCGCCAATCCGTACATCACCGACGGCCTGCGCTTCGAGTTCCACTACTTCTTCATGCGCAAGTTCTGGTTCGCGTACCTCGCAAAGGCGCTGATCGTGTTTCCCGGCGGCTTCGGCACGCTCGACGAAATGTTCGAGATTCTCACGCTGGTGCAGACCGACAAACTGTCGAAGAAGATCGGCGTCGTGCTGTACGGCAGCGAATATTGGAAGCAGGTGCTCGACCTGAAGCCGATGGCCGAGTGGGGCGCCATCGCCGAGAAGGATCTGGAGCTGCTGCACTATGCGGACACGCCGTCAGACGCGTTCGAGTACGTGCGCGATCACCTGATCGCCCACCATCTCAACGCGCAGACGCCGCAGGAGTCGGCGACGCCCGGGATCGCGAAAACACGCGGATGAAAAGCGATCTGGTCTTCCTCACCCGCGACGGCTGCGTCAACACGTCGGACATGTTGAACAACCTGGACGCTGCGCTCCGGTCGCTCGGCTTGGCGCTCGACTATCCGACGGTGAATCTCGCCTCACTGCCGGCAACCGATCCGCGGGTGGGGTATCCGACCCCGACCGTGCTGGTGCGGAACCACGACATTTTCGGGATGCCGGAACCGACCCCGCCATTTCCTGAGCCAAGTTGACGGGTCTATCAGGGCGGAGTTCCGTCCGTGGCCATCATTCAGCAGCGCCTGAAGAATGCGTTAGGTGCTAAGGGAAGTGGGTGACCCGTTCGGGACAAGCGAGGCCTGGGATGCCAACGCAGGTAGGTCAGCGATCAGCGGGTCACTCTGCCAGATTGGGTAATTGGATAATCTGGTAATTGGGTAGTCGATTGAGGAATCGCGACGCAATCATGCAATCAACTACGCGATTACCCAATCACCCGATTACCCAATTCAGTACAGCAGATATCGTTCGCGAACTTGCCTGAACGCGTCGACTGGCCCCTCCCAAGATGCGCTGATTTCTCGAGCTGGTACTCCGCGTTCAATCTGTTCCCGGAGATCTGCTGATCCCGCCAGGATGTCGATCGGCAGCAGCGTGTGCTCGTACTCGTATGGCGGAGGGCGCCAGGCGAACTGAGCAGGATCCGCCGCGCGGAACGCAGCGACGAGCGCGATGCCCGTCTCCACCGGCTTGAACGTCGCGCGATCGCGGACGTGGATCTGGCAGCCGCCGCAGCTCGCCTGCGCATGCTTGTGGAACGTCGGCTCGATGTTCGCGGGCCGGAAATGCACGCCCGGCAGCCCGAGCGCGTTCATCCCGTCGGCGAACCGATCCGCTTCCACCCACGGCGCGCCCAGCAGCTCGAACGGCTTCGTCGTCCCCCGCCCTTCCGAGACGTTCGTGCCTTCGAACAACACCGTTCCCGGATAGACGATCGCGGAATCGAGCGTGGGGATATTCGGTGACGGCAGCACGAACGGGATGCCGGTCGCGTCGAAATACATCGAGCGATGCCAGCCCTCCATCGGGATGACGTCGAGATCCGCGCCGATCCCGAACGCGTCGTTGAACAGGCGGGCGAGCTCGCCGATGGTCATGCCGTGCCGCATCGGCAGCGGATAGAGCCCCACGAACGACTCGAAGCCGCGCATCAGCATCGGTCCTTCGACGGCGTCGCCGCCAATCGGGTTCGGGCGGTCGCACACGATCACCTTCACGCCGTGCTTCTTCGCGGCGACGAGACAGTTGGCCATCGTGTAGATGTAGGTGTAGATCCGCGTGCCGACGTCCTGCAGATCGACGACCAGCACGTCGACGTCGCGCAGCATCTCGGCGGTTGGCTCGCGCGTTTCGCTGTAGAGCGAGTACACCAGGACGCGGCGCACCGCGTCGCGCGCGTGCCCGGTCTCGATCATGTTTTCCTGCACGTCGGATCGGAACCCGTGCTGCGGCCCGAAGATGGCGGCCAGGTGCACACCGGGGTGGACCGCCAGCCGATCGGCGATGTGACGGATGTGTCGGTCGATCGAGGCGGGATTGCACACGACGGCAACGCGGCGGCCTTCGAGCCGATCGGAGGCCAGCAGACGGTCCGTTCCGAGAGACACCGGCATTGCACGATTATAGGCGGTGCCTCCCTTGCTTCTGATCCGCGCGCGTTGGTAGACTACCCGCCCTTGGTGGCCTGGTTCGGTGACCGGCATCGAGCGTGGACGCAGCCGCCTCTGATGCGAACGAGGAGTGAATGATGGGTCGAAGGCTTTACGTCGGGAACCTCCCTTACACGGCGGGCGAAACGGAGCTGCAGGAACTCTTCGCCAAGGCAGGCACGGTCGAGTCGGTCCGCGTCATGCGCGACGCGGCCACAGGCCGGGCGCGCGGCTTCGCCTTCGTCGAGATGTCGACTGACGAAGAGGCGCAGAAGGCGGCCAGCGAGCTGAACGCCTTCCAGATGGGTGGTCGCGCGCTCACCGTCAATGAGGCGCGTCCCAAGCCCGAGGGTGGCTTCGGCGGCGGGGGTGGCGGCTTCGGTGGCAACCGCGGCGGCGGCGGCAGTGGCAGTGGCGCCGGCGGACGACGCGAGCCGCGCTGGTAGCGCCGCATCGGATACCATAGAGGCACGATGAAAAACTGGTCGAAAGGCGATCGCGTCAGTCAACCCACCTACGGGTCGGGCACACTTGTCGAAGTCAACGAACACCACACGGTGATTGAATTCGATGAGGGCGGTCGCAAAACGTTCGCGACCAGGCTCGTCGCTCTGCAGGCGTCGAGCGAACCGGCGCCGCACAAGGCGGCAACCCGCAAGCGGGCTGTGAAGAAAAAGAAAGTCGAAACCGAAAAGTAACCTAAAAGCCGGAACGGAAAGTTCCGGCCTTAGTTTTAACTTTTAAGTTTCAGCTTTTAAGTTTCTGTCTGCCAGGAAATAGTGGACGGCCGGCGTGATGACCAGCGACAGCACCATCGACGCCAGAATCCCGCCAATCACCGCAATCGCCAACGGCTGCAGCATCTGAGAGCCGGCGCCCCAGCCGAGCGCCAGCGGGATCATGCCCGCGACCGTCGCCAGCGCCGTCATCAGGATCGGCCGCAGCCGGCGCTCGCCCGCGTGAATCATGCTCTCCTCCGGCGACATTCCCTCCGCCCTGAACCGCTGATCCGCGTCCAGCAGCAGAATCCCGTTCTTCGCCACGATCCCGATCACCATGATCAGACCCATGAACGACGACAGGTTGAACGTCGTCCGCGTCACGAGCAACGCGACGAACACGCCGACGGTCGACAGCAGCGCTGACGCGACGACGGCGGTCGGCGCGGCGAAGTCGCCAAACTCGAACAGCAGCACCGTGAAGACCAGCACGACCGCCAGCACGAGGACGATCAGCAGATCCTTGAACGACCGCTGCTGCTCTTCGTAGGCGCCGCCATACGCGACGCGGATCGCCGACGGCAGGTGCAGATCGGCGATCGCCTGCTGCGCCGCCGCGACGCCCGCGCCGAGGTCGACGCCCTCGAGCCGCGCGGTGACGGTGACGTTGCGCTGCAGGTTCTCGCGCCGCACTTCGGTCTGGCCCGGGATGTCTTCCACCGTGGCGAGCGTGCCGAGCGTGCCGGTACGGCCGGTCGAGCTGACCAGCAACGTGCTCTTGATCGCATCAACCGATGCCCGCGCCGATTCCGGAAAGCGCACGCGGATCGTGTACGGGCGATCGTTCAGGACCACCGGGGTGGGAGCCGGTTCGCCCTGAATCACCGCGCTGACGTCCAGTTCGATCTCCTCCGGCGTGAATCCCGCGCGAGCCGCCGCCATCGGATCCACCTTGAACGTGATGGCCGGACCACTGATGGTATTGTCAATGCCGTTCAGCACATCCACCACACCAGGGATCTTCTTAATCTGATCGCCGACCTTCGGCGCCCATTGGCGAAGCAGGCCCGGATTCGCGGCGAACATCTTGATTTCGATCGGCTCCGGAGCGCTGGTCAGATCGCCAATCATATCTTGGAGCAACTGAACGAACTCCATTTGCAGCATCGGGAAGCGCTCGGTCACCTTCGCCCGCACGTCTGCAATCACTCGGTCGACGGAGCGATCCCGCTTCTTCTTCAACCGTGCCGAGAAATCGCCCGTATTCGCCTCGGTCACCTGGGCCAACCCGAGTTGCATGCCGGTGCGCCGCGACGTGCTCTCCACCTCGGGGATCGATTTCAGAATCGATTCCACTTCCAGGAGGGCCCGGTTGGTGTCTTCCAGGGACGAGCCCGCCGGCATGATGTAGTCGAGAATGAAACCGCCCTCGTCCATGGCGGGCAGAAGATCCGACCCGAGAGAGCGGTAGCACACGTACGACCCGCCGATCAGCAAAACGACCATCGCCGCAAATGCAAGCCCGTGGGCGAGCGTGAAACGCAACACCCGTTCGTAAACGCGAATGACTCCCCCGAGAATACGCCCGGCCTGCTCGGGATGCTGTCCGGCGCGGCGCTTGCGAAGAAGGTAATGGCTAAGCGTCGGCGTCCAGGTTAAGGCCAGCGCCAGCGACGTCAGCAGCGCCATTCCGACCGTCAACGCCAGGGCGCGAAAGAACACTCCGGTCACGCCCGTGATCGAGATCAGCGGCAGGAACACCACGATAGGAGTAATGGTCGATCCCACCAGCGGCTTCCCGATTTCCCGGAGCGCGCTGCGGATCGCTTCCCCCCTGCTCTGCCCGGCGTCGCGGTGCATGACGATGTTCTCGACCACCACAATCGCGT
>JANYHS010000340.1 GCA_025358945.1 Acidobacteriota bacterium | reverse complement strand
CATCAGGCGGCCCTGGACGCGCCGCGCTCGAACGCGCGCATCTTCTCGTCGTCGAACACGCCTTCCCAGCGAGCGACGACGGCGGTGGCGATGCAGTTGCCCATGACGTTCACGGCGGTGCGGCCCATGTCCATGATCTGGTCGATCGCGAGGAGGATGGCGGCGCCCTCGAGCGGCAGGTTGAAGGAGGCGAGCGTGGCGGCGAGGACGACGAGCGCCGCGCGCGGCACGCCGGCGACACCCTTGCTCGTCAGCATCAGCGTCAGCATCATGACCAGCTGCTGGCCGATGGTCATCTGCACCCCAGCCATCTGGGCGACGAACACGCTGCACAGCGAGAGATAGAGCGTCGATCCGTCCAGGTTGAAGCTGTAGCCCGTCGGCAGCACGAACCCGACGATGTTCTTGGGGACGCCGAAGCGCTCCATGATGTCGAGGGCTTTGGGCAGCGCGGCTTCCGAGCTCGCGGTGGTGAACGCGATCAGCATGGGCTCGCGGATCGCCTTGACGAAGGTGAGGAATGGGACGCGGATCAGGTACGACACGCTGCCGAGGACGATCAGCGCGAAGATCACCAGCCCCAGATACATCAGCCCCACCAGCTTGCCCAGAGTCAACAGGATGCCGAGGCCCTTGCTGCCGACAGTCGCCGCGATCGCCGCGAACACGCCAACCGGCGCGAACGCCATCACGTAGCCGGTGAATTTGAACATCGCCTGCGCGGTGCTCTCCATCACGTCGAGGATCGGCTGTCCCTTGGCGCCGATGGCGGCGACCGCAATACCGAAGAACATCGAGAACACCACGACCTGCAGGATGTCGCCGCGCGCCATCGAGTCGATGACCGACGAGGGAAACATGTGCAGCAGGATGTCCCAGGCGTGCTGCTGATTCTGCACCATCGCCGCCGCGGCCTTGGTGTCCGCGCCGAGCGGCAGCGACATGCCGGCGCCCGGCTTGAAGATGTTCACCAGCGCGAGCCCGAGGAACAGCGCGATCGTGGTGGCAACTTCGAAGTAGACGATCGCCTTGAGGCCGATGCGTCCCATCGTCTTCATGTCGCCGGTGCCAGCGATCCCCACCACCAGCGTCGAGAACAGCAGCGGCGCGATGATCATCTTGATCATCCGAAGGAACACGTCGGCAAGCGGCTTGATCTGCTCCGCGAATCCGGCGACGTGCACGCCGTTGACGTCGGACGAAGGAAAGAGATAACCGACCGCAATGCCCAGGAACAACCCCACGAGAATCTGCGTCGTGTTCGAGACGGACGGTCCTGGACGCTTCATCGTTGGGCGCTCGCCGGCACACGGCCCTGTACGAACTGCGCGACAGCCGAGACCACGGTCTGCTGTTGTGCGGCGGTCATCTCGCCGTAGACCGGAATCGCCAGGCTCTCCGCGGCGGCGCGCTCGGCGTGCGGAAACGCGCCGCGGCGGTAGCCGAGGTCGGCGAAGCACGGCTGCAGGTGGAACGGCACGGGATAGTAGACCTCGTTGCCGATACCCTGCTCGTCGAGGTGGCGCTTGAGGCCGTCACGATCGGCAACACGAATCACGAACTGGTTGAAGATATGCGAGCGATCGGCCGGCTCGCTCGGCAGCGTGACGGCAGCGTCGAGACCCGCCGCGTGGAAGAGGGCGCGATAGCGGGCCGCGTTTGCGTGGCGGCCGTCGGTCCACGACTTCAGATGCGGCGCCTTCACGCGCAGCACGGCGGCCTGCAGCGCGTCCATCCGGAAATTCGCGCCGATCAGGTGGTGGTAGTACTTCGGCTTCATGCCGTGCGTGCGCAGCAGCCGCGCGCGCGCCGCCAGCGCGGCGTCTTCCGTCGTCAGCAGACCGGCGTCACCAAACGCCCCGAGGTTCTTGCTCGGAAAAAACGAGAAGCAGCCGAAGGCGCCGATGGCGCCGAGCGGCCGGGACTTGTACGTCGAGCCGATCGCCTGCGCCGCGTCTTCAATCACCGGAATGCCGGCGCCGTTGGCGGCGGCCATGATCGGATCCATGTCCGCGCCCATTCCGAAGAGGTGCACCGGGATAATCGCCTTCGTACGCGGGGTGATTGCGGCCGCGGCCTGCGCCGGATCGATATTGAACGTGACGGGATCGATGTCCACCAGCACGGGCCTCGCGCCGACGCGCGAGATGGCTCCGGCCGTGGCGAAAAACGAGAACGTCGTCGTCACCACTTCGTCACCGGCTTTGATACCGAGCGCCATCAGGGCCAGGAGCAGGGCATCGGTGCCGGACGACACCGCAATCGCGTGCGTCACGCCAATCAATGCGCAGAGCTCGCGCTCGAGGCTTTCGACGTCGGGTCCCATGATGAAGCGCTGGCTGTCGCAGACGCGCGTGATGGCCGCGAGGATCTCCTCGCGCAGCGGCCGGTACTGGGCCTCGAGATCGAGGAGCGGTACGTTCATGGACATATTCTACCTGCCGTGCGATTTGACCGCCGCGCGGGTCTCCCTGTCGGACTCGCGCTTCTTGATCGTCTCGCGCTTGTCGTAGTCCTGTTTGCCCTTCGCCAGGCTGATGGCCACCTTCACGCGCCCGTCCTTGAAGTACAAGCGCGTCGGCACCAGCGTCATGCCCTTCTCGACGGTCTTGCCGATCAACTTCCGGATCTCGCTCTTGTGCAGCAGCAGCTTTCGCCGCCGCAACGGCTCGTGGTCGGCGTAACCGCGGTGGCTGTACGGGCTGATGTGGACGTTGTAGAGAAAGATCTCGCCACCCTCGACGCGCGCGAAACTGTCGCGCAGATTCACGCGCCCCTCGCGGATCGCTTTCACTTCGGTGCCCAGCAGGACCAAGCCCGCTTCGAACGTCTCGAGCAGATGGTAGTCGTGGAACGCCTTGCGGTTTTCCGCAATGCTGCTTTGCGCCTTTACGCGCGCGGTCAGTTCTGCCACAGTACATTTCAGATTTGAGACTTGAGACTTGAGACGTGAGACGTGGCCAGCCGCGCGGCCAGCAACACCGCGGTAATCATACTTTCCGGATCCGCCACACCCTTGCCGGCGATGTCGAACGCCGTGCCGTGATCGACCGAGGTGCGGATGATCGGCAGCCCGAGCGTCACGTTCACGGCCTGCCCGAACGCCACCAGTTGCACCGGAATCAATCCCTGATCGTGATAGCAGGCGACCACCGCGTCAACATCGCCGCGCCTGGCGCGGACAAAGACGGTGTCGCCAGGGTACGGGCCCGAGACGTCGACGCCGCGCGCGCGGCAGGCCTCGATCGCCGGAGTGATGGCCGTCTGCTCCTCGGCGCCAAACAGGCCGTGCTCGCCCGCGTGCGGATTGAGGCCAGCCACGGCAATCCGCGGGTTCGCGATCCCAAACCGTGGCAGCTCGCGCGCCGTCAGCGTGATCGTCGCCTCGAGTGACGCCTGCGTCAGCGCGCGCGGCACCTCCGCGAGGGGAATATGCACCGTCGCGAGTACCACCCGCAGCGCGTCGGAATAGAACATCATCGCAACGTGGCTCGACCCGGTGAGATGCGCGAGCAGATCGGTGTGGCCACTCCACTCCAGGCCGGCAAGCCGCAACGCTTCCTTGTTCACCGGCGCCGTCGCGATCGCCTGCACGGCGCCCTGCTGCGCATCGCGCACCGCGCGCACGATGACGTCGTAGGCCGCGCGACCGGCCGCGGCGCTCAACGCGCCGGCGGCAACCGTCACGCCGGCAGGCGGACCGTAGATCACCGGCTCGCAGGCAGCCAGGACGCGAGGATCCACGGCGGCCTTCGCCGCGACTTCCGGCCCGATGCCGGAAGGGTCTCCGACGGTGATCGCCACCCGCGGTGTCATTGCGGATTGCGGATTGCGGATTGCGGATTTGATTGCGGATCAGGGGGCTGCGGTTCATGCGCCCACTAAATACGCAATCCAATCCGC
>JANYHS010000203.1 GCA_025358945.1 Acidobacteriota bacterium | reverse complement strand
CCTCGCGCGGCCCCGCGCGCGACCGCCGCGCCGAGCGCGCCGGCGTGCGCCTCGCGCGACGTGCCCAGACTTAGATTGACGAGGTGCGCGCCCGACGCGACGCTCCAGTCGATCGCGTCCACGAGCGCGGCGATGTTCGTCGACAACGCGCGATCGAACACCTTGACGGCGAACAGTTCGGCGGCCGGCGCCTTCTCGCGGATCGCCGCGATGATCGCGGTGCCGTGTCCGAGACGATCGACGACGTCGGGATGCTGACGGCCGTCCGCGTCAATCGCCACGCCGCCGGCGACACCGCCCACGTGGGGGTGATCGGCGTGCACGCCGCTGTCGACGATGGCGATGCGCACGCCGCGCCCGGTCGGCATCGGCGTCATCAGACCGGCGCCACGCCGCGCGTCTCGGTCACCGTGATGATGCGGTCCGCCCGCCGCGCCACAGCGAGCCGGTGCGTGATGACGATTGTCGTGCGGCCGCGCATCACCGCGAGGTAGCCGTCGATCACCTGCCGCTCGGTCTCGGGATCCAGCGACGCCGTCGGCTCGTCGAGCACCAGGACGTCAGGTTCCACCAGAAACGCGCGGGCGAGCGCTATCCGCTGCCGTTCCCCCGCCGACAACGCCGTGCCGCGTTCGCCGACAACGGTCGCGTAGCGCCCGGGCAGCGTGTCGACGAAGCCGTCGAGCGCGGCGTGCCGCGCCGCGGCCTCGACCGCCGCATCGGTCGCCTCAGGCCTGGCGTAGCGGATGTTCTCCGCGATCGACGCGTGCAGGACGCAGGCCTCCTGATCGACGAGCGCGATCCGGCTCCGCAGGTCGCCGAGACGCACGGTGCGCAGGTCGTGTCCGTCGATGCGGATCTGGCCGGCGTCGGGATCGAGCAGCCGGAGCAGCAGATCGGCCACCGTCGACTTCCCGCTCCCGCTGGGGCCGACCAGGGCGACGACTTCGCCCGGGTCGACCGTGAACGACACCCGCTCGAGCACCGGTCCGCCGCGATCGAACGAGGCGGTGACCGCGTCGAACTCGATTTTGCCGCGCACCGACCGCAGCGCGGTCGCCGTGGAGCTTTCTTCGACCTCGACCGGCTCGTCGAGAATCTGCGACACGCGCGCGAGCGACACCCGGACCGTCGCCAGGTTCGCGTACATCCCCATCAGCGCCTGGAGCGGCTGCAACACGCGCATCTGGTACGCCATGAACGCGATGAACGTGCCGACCGTGATCTGACCGTGGATCACGCGCAGCCCCCCGTAGACGAACACGATCCCGGTCCCCGCCGAGAGGATCAGCCCGGGGATCCCGCCCGACAGGTAGGTCAGCCACTGCATCGACATCAGGGCGGCGATGAACGCGGCGTTTCGCTCGCGAAAGCGGGCCAGTTCGCGCTCCTGCGCGTTCGAGGCCACCACCAGTTTCATCGCCTGCAGCGTCTCGATCAGAAAGCTGCCGATGTCGGCGCTGCTCTGGCGGAGCCCCGCCACTGAGGCCTCGAGACGGACGCGATACCGCGCCAGCGCCCACACGCCGATCGGCATCAGCACCACCGTCGCCAGAAACAGCCGAAAGTCGAGCCACGCCAACATCGCGATCGTGCCGGCGAAAAATAAGACGTTGCCGACCCAGGCGAGCGCCATTTCGGCGGCGATGCGCTGAATCTCGCCGATGTCGTTGTTGATCCGCGACATGATGTCGCCCAGGCGCGTGCGCGCGTAGAACCGCGGCGACAGGCGCTGCAGATGCCGGTACATCTCCAGCCGCATGTCGAACAGGATGTCCGCCGAAACGCGGGTGTAGCGCAGGCCGCTCACCACATTGGCGGCAAAGCTGGCGACGGTGACGCCCGCAAATAGCAGCGCGACGCGCACGAGCGTCGCCACGTCCTTCCCGATCAGGGCGCGGTCGAAAAAATCGCGCGACAGCAGCGGCAGGTAGAGCGAGAGGGCGGTGCTGGCAACGCTGAGCGCGAACACCAGCGCGAGCCGGGGCCAGTACGGCACGATGAACTGGAGCGCGCGCCGGAAATGACGATCGAGCACCGCCCAGACCTCCGTGCTTACTTCACGGGCAGGGGCGTCGCCGCGGGCGACGTCGGCAACACGAACAGCTCCGTGGTCTGGTCGCCCTCGATGGTGATCGTGCGCAAGTACTCGTAGGTGGCGGCGTCGTAGAGATCGATCGTGTTGCCGGCGACGTAGATGTACAACACCTTGCCGTTGGAACTCGTCTTGAGCCCCATGCGGGGACGGCCCTTGAACTCGACGCGGTTGACGAG
>JANYHS010000284.1 GCA_025358945.1 Acidobacteriota bacterium | reverse complement strand
TTCAACGAGCCGCGCCATCACGTACGGCGGCAGATTGGTCCGCAGTTGCCGGTAGCGAGTCTGCCCGCCAGTTTTTCCGGCGCTGCGCAACAGTGCAGGCTGAAAGATCAACGGGCGATGGAGGACTTCCCCGAGTCGATGGTCGCGCCGGTACAACAGGTTTCCGCGCACCGTGGCGTCCCGCCCGGCCACGCGCACGGTGTGATCCTGCGGTCCCGGTTCGCCGAACGCGACCACGACGCTGCCGATCGCGCCAGACGCGAACCGCAGCGTGACGACGTTAAGGTCGGATTCCGGATATTCGGGGAACGCGCGATGACCGGCCGCCGCGAACACCTCGACGATCTCTTCGCCGGCAAACCACCGCAGCAGATCGACGAAATGGCAGCCCGAGTAGACCAGCGGCGTGGCGTTGTCGGTCTCGCGCCATCGATCGTTCTCGAAGGCGCGCTCCGTCAGGTCGTGCACGTAGTAGCCTTCCAGATACGACAGCGCGCCGAGCCGCCCCGACTCAGCGAGCGATTTGATCGTCTGGTGCAGCGGGACGAACCGCATCTGATGCACGACGGCGACGACGGACGCGGGCGCGGCCGCCGATGCACGTCGGATCTCTCGCAGCCCGTCGACCGAATCGGTCAGCGGTTTCTCGACGAGCACGTGCAGCCCATGCGCCAGCGCCGCGACCACGTAGCTCGCGTGCGTGGCGTCAGGCGTGCAGACGACGACGGCGTCCAGGTCGGGCCAGAAACGATTCTCGTCATCGACGAGCAGTGCGGACGCATCGCGAAACGCCGCGCGCTCGACCGCTCCCGGCTTCGGGTCGAAGATCTTCGTGACGCGGCAACCGGTGACGCACGACCAGTAGAACAAGTGCGCCTGGCCGGCGCCGCCGAATCCGATGATGCCGATGCGTAACATCAGGCGCGCTGCAGGGTCAGAAGACGCATGCGGGAATCGACGTCGGCAGACGCGGGTCGCGGAAGGCCCAGTCGGAGCGCGGTGCGATCGATCGCGTACAACGCGCCCGGTCCCACCCGCGTCAGCGCGTAGCGCAGATATTTGTTTGCGGGTCCACCGGCCGGCAGCCAGTAATACATCGGCTGCTGGGCGACGAGACGCAGTCCGAGCGACGCGATCGCGTTGTCCCAGAACGCGCGGCTGCGATAGCGCAGGTAGCCCGATCGTTGCATCGTCTGATCCGGCAGCGCCGCGGTCACCAGCAACGCTCCTCTCGGTACGAGACAGCGCGCCAGATTCGCCAGCGCGCGCAGCATGGCGTGATCATCCAGAATCAGATGCAGGACTTCGAAACTCTGCACGATGTCGAACCTCCGGCCGCGCGCATCGTCCCACTCGCAGAGATCGGCGACCTGAAACTCTGCATCCAGAATGGTGCGCTGCAGGTGGGTGATGGCGCGTTCGGAGATGTCGAGGCCCACATATGAACTCGCAGGATATTCGGCCCGGTAGAAGCGCGCGAAATGTCCCTGACCACAACCCGCATCAAGGACGGACCAAGGCGTGTCGCGCGGCAACTCAAGCGCGGCGATCGCCCGCCGCAACGCCTGAAGCTTACAGGCGTAGATGCGATCGTTCAGTCCTTCGCCGGCGCCGAGACACCCGGACTCGGAGAGGGTGAACGCCACGTACCGGCGGTTCCAGAACTCGCGAAGCCGTGCGTGGTCCGGTTGCTTGGTCATGCGGCGTAGAGCGACAGGTCATTCATTGGCAATGTCGTCCTCGGGTTCCGGGGTCACAGTTTTCTGGCCAGCACCGAGAAGCCACTGAAGTACGGGCCGCGCCACGTCCAGTGATCGGCGCGATCGATGTCCGCGGCCGCGAACCCGACGCCGCCGACCAGTTCGCAACCGCGGCTCGCGATGTATCGGTAGAACAGTTCAGGCACGTCGCGGACCGGCCACGCGCCGGCAAGCGCCGGCCCGTCGACGTAATAGTACGCGGGCTTCCAGCCGTCGGTCGTCGCGCGCTCGAAATCGCAACACTCCGACGTGATGTACAGATGACCGCCGCCGGTGGTGACCCGTATCATCTCGTCAATCACCTGGCCGAGACGGCGCCGTTGTTCCTCGTACGGAACAAACGCTCGATCGGGAAGATTGGTATCGAGGTGCTCGACGACCGACAACGAAGTCACGAGATCGAAGCTGGCATCCGCAAACGGCAGGCAGCACATGGAACCCGCGACCTCGCGAACCGTTCCCGAGCGGCGCCCGATGAGGCTGTTGACGCGTGCCTGAAACCCGGACGGGCGAGGCTCGGCGCGATGCGGCAGATCGAACGTCGTCACGACCGCGCCCTCCGAACTCATCCAGGCCGGGAACGTGCTCCGGCCTGTGCCGACATCGAGCACTCGCAAGCCGGCCCACCGATGGGTCGCGCGGAGCAGCGTCCCGTACTCGAACACGATCTGCCCCTGCAGGCGAGGGGAATTCATGATGTCGTACAGGTACAGATCGAAGCGTTCGAGCGTCGATCGCTCGGGCTCCAGCATCGGAGGCCGCGCCACCTTGAACATCACGTTCGAAGGGTGCAGCCGGCCCGCAGCGTCCACACGCGTCACGGCTGGGCGGAGGCGCGCGGTGATCACGCCTGCCGCCTGACCCATCACGCGCCCGCCGTAGCGGACACGTTCCATCGCCGTCGGTTTTGTCATGAGACTCGTTCACGCGGCGTAGAGGGAGAGGTACTCGGTGGCAATGTCGTCCATCGTTCTCGGTTGAAGCAGGGCCCGCCGCCAACCATCGACCGCCGCGGGATGGCGCGCAACGCCTGTCAGCGCGCGTGACCACTCCTCGATGTCGCCGGGCGCGACGAGCTGACCATTCTCCCCGTCCTGCACGATCTC
>JANYHS010000273.1 GCA_025358945.1 Acidobacteriota bacterium | reverse complement strand
GCAGCCGGTGCGCACGCCGGGCGTTCTGATTCCGGCCGTGTGCGTGGTCACCATCTCCGGCACCAGCCGCGTCTACGTCGTGGCCGGCGACCACGTGGAAGAGCGCATCGTCACGACCGGTGAGACGGTCGGCGATCGCGTGGAAATCACCAAAGGCCTGAAAGCCGGCGAACGCGTCGCGACGAAGAACGTCGCCCAGCTCGCCGACGGAATCAAGGTGAGCTGATCATGCAGTGGCTAGCCGCGCTTTGCGTCAAACGTCCGGTTTTCGCGACCGTCCTCATCCTGTCCCTCACCGTGATCGGCGCGTTCTCGTTCACGCGTCTGGGGGTCGATCGGTTTCCCAAGATCGACTTCCCCACCATCACCGTGACGACCATCCAGCCTGGCGCCGCGCCCGAGCAGATCGAAACCGAGATCACCGACAAGATTGAGGAAGGGGTCAACACCATCAGCGGTATCGACGACCTCCGGTCGATCTCGTCTGAAGGCATCTCGCAGGTGATCATCTCGTTCCTGCTCGACAAGGACACCGACACCGCCGCGCAGGAAGTGCGCGACAAGGTGAACAGCGTCCTGCCGCAGCTGCCGAAGACCATCCAGCAGCCCCGGGTCGAAAAAATGGACCCCGACGCCGCGCCGGTGCTGAGCCTTGCGCTGAGCGCGAAGAACCAGCCGGTGAAGGACATCACGGAGTACGCCGACAAGGTGCTCCGCCGCAAGATTGAAAGCGTCAACGGCGTCGGCCAGGTCGTGATCCTCGGCGGCCGTCATCGGCAGATCAACATCTGGCTGGACTCCGATCGCCTGCGCGGCTACAACCTGACGGTCACGGACGTCTCGCGCGCGCTGCAGGCGCAGAACATCGAGATTCCCGGCGGACGGGTCGATCAGGGACCGCAGTCGGTCACGCTGCGGACGCGCGGCCGCGTGCAGACCGTGGCCGAGTTCAACGACATCGTCATCCGCGAAAAGAACGGTCATCCGGTCCGGATGGGTGACGTGGCGCGCGTCGAGGACGGCGAGGCCGAACCGTCGACGGTCGCCAACGTCGACGGCGCCAGCACCGTGCTGCTGCAGGTCCGCCGACAGTCGGGCACCAACACCGTTGAAGTGGTCCGCGCGGTTCGGGAAAGAATCGGCGAGCTGAAGGCCGTGCTGCCGCCTGGCTACACCATCCGTATGGTGCGCGACGCTTCGGATTTCATCGAAGCATCCATCCATAACGTCGAAGAGCATCTGATCGTCGGCTCGATCCTGGCGGCCATCGTCGTGCTGCTGTTCCTGACCAACGTGCGCTCGACGATTATTGCGGCCATCGCGATCCCGACGTCGATCATCGCGACGTTCGGCTTGCTGTGGTACATGGGCTTCACGCTGAATCTCATGACCATGCTCGCCCTCACGCTCTCGGTCGGCATTGTCATCGACGATGCGATCGTGGTGCTGGAGAACATCTACCGGTTCATTGAAGAGAAACACGAGAACCAGCTGCAGGCGGCCGTCGATGCCACGCAGGAAATCGGGCTCGCCGTGCTGGCGACCACGCTGTCCCTCGTCGCGATCTTCGTGCCGGTTGGTTTCATGGGCGGCATCGTCGGCCGGTTCATGAAGAGTTTCGGCCTGACAATGGCGTTCGCGATCATGGTCTCGCTGCTGGTCAGCTTTACGCTGACGCCGATGCTGTCGGCGCGCTGGCTGAAAGTGAAGAAGCACGGCACGGACGAACACTCGTCGAAGAACTCGAAGGTGTTCCACGCCGTCGACACCTTCTACACGCGGATGCTGGAGTGGGCGATGTCCCACCGCGTCATCGTGTCGGGGATCGCCGTGCTGGTGCTGCTCTCGAGCGTGCCCCTCTTCATGATCGCCAACAAGAACTTCATGCCGCAGGACGATGCGTCGGAGTTCGAGGTCAACCTGCGCGCGCCGGAGGGCACCAGCCTCGAGTCGACCGAAGTGCTGACCAACCGCGTTGCCAGGGCGATGCGCGAGCGGGTTCCCGAGGTGGACTACACCCTCGTCACGATCGCCGGCGACCCGGCGAAGACGCGCAACGTAGGCACGATTTACGTTCGCCTGAAGCCGATCGAAGCGCGCCGGCGGGATCAATTCCTGGTGATGGACGTCATTCGCAAGGACGTCCTGCCGACCTTCTCGGCCAACATCCGGACGTCGGTGCAGGAAGTGGCCGTCATCGGCGGCGGCGGATCGCAGAACGCCGCGGTCCAGTTCGTGATTAACGGACCCGACCTCAAGAAGCTCGAGGTCCTCGGCAGGCAGCTCGTCGAGAAGGTCAAAATGATCCCTGGCGTGGTCGACATCGATACGTCACTGAACACTGGCAAGCCGGAATTGTCGGTGCGCCTCGATCGTCCCAAGGCCGCGGATCTCGGCGTACAGATCAGCGACGCGGCCGAAGCGCTGCGTCTTCTGGTCGGCGGCGATCAGGTGACGACGTTCAACGACGGCGGTGAACAGTACGAAGTCCACCTGCGCGCGAGAGCCGAGAACCGCTCCACGCAGGCGGCCATCGCATCGCTCAGCGTGCCATCCACGAAGCTGGGCAGCGTGACGTTGGAAAACGTCGCCGACTTCGAGCCGGGCACATCGCCGACCGACATCAACCGGCAGGCCCGCCAGCGCCAGGTGACGGTCTTCTGCAACCTGCTGCCAAGCGCGTCGCAGGCCGCGGTTCAAACCGCCATGCTCAACGAGTTCAACAAGCTGAACACCAGCGGCGAGTACAAGGGCGTCCTCGCCGGCCGTTCGCGCGAACTCGGGCGCGCGGCGCAGAACTTCGTGACGGCGTTCGTGCTGTCCCTGGTCTTCATGTATCTGATCCTGGCGGCGCAGTTCGAATCGTGGCTTCACCCGATCACGATTCTGCTGTCGCTGCCACTCACGCTCCCGTTCGCGCTGCTCTCGATCATCGTCTTCCAGCAGTCGCTGAATATCTTCTCGGCGCTCGGACTGCTCGTGCTGTTCGGCGTCGTGAAGAAGAATTCGATTCTGCAGATCGATCACGCGAATCAGTTGAAGGAAACCGGCATGTCCACTCACGACGCCATCGTTCAGGCCAGCCGCGACCGCCTGCGGCCGATTCTGATGACCACGTTCGCGTTCGTCGCGGGCATGATCCCGCTGATCGTGTCGCGCGGCATCGGCTCGGGTACCAACCACGCCATCGGCTACGTCATCTTCGGCGGCCAGTCGCTGGCGCTGCTGCTGACCCTGCTGGTGACGCCGGTCGCCTACTCGCTGTTCGACGATGCGTCGAAAATCCGGATCTTCGGCAAACGCCGCGACAGCGACTTCGGCGCCACGGTGCCCGCAACGGCGCAAGCGTCCGGCGCGGCAATGAGCCGGACGCCGCTGATCGTGCTGTTCGCGGTCGGCCTCGCCGTCACCGCGTCGGCGCAGCCCGGCTCGCCGGAGCGCGCACCGCGCGAAGGCGGCGCACCTGCGGTGCTCCGCCTGACCGTGGACGAAGCGGTGAAGATGGCGCTGGACCACAACGTCGACCT
>JANYHS010000016.1 GCA_025358945.1 Acidobacteriota bacterium | reverse complement strand
GTCGGCTCGATCATGAGCGTGCCCGGGACCGGGAACGACATGGTGGGCGCGTGAAAACCGTAGTCCATCAGGCGCTTGGCGATGTCGTCGACCTCGATCCCCGCCGACGCTTTGAGGCCGCGCGTGTCGAGGATGCACTCGTGTGCGACGCGACCGCGTCGGCCTCTGTAGAGCACGGGGTAGTGCGCCTCGAGCCGCTTCGCGATGTAGTTGGCGTTGAGGATCGCCACCTCGGTAGCGCGGCGCAGGCCGTCGGCGCCCATCATGTGGATGTACGCCCAGCTGATGAGAAGGATGCTGGCGCTGCCCCACGGCGCCGCCGACAGTGCGTGGATCGCCTTGGCGCCGCCGGTGTGGATCATCGGATGACCCGGCAGGTACGGCGCCAGATGCGCCGCCACGCCGATCGGTCCCATGCCGGGGCCACCGCCGCCGTGCGGGATCGCGAACGTCTTGTGCAGGTTGATGTGGCACACGTCCGCGCCGATCGACGCCGGGCTGGTGAGGCCGACCTGCGCGTTCATGTTCGCGCCGTCCATGTACACCTGACCGCCGCGCTCGTGCACGATCGCGCAGATGTCCTGAATGCTCTCCTCGAACACGCCGTGCGTGGACGGGTACGTGACCATCAGCGCCGCCAGACGATCCTTGTGCGCGTCGGCCTTCGCCGTTAAATCCGCTACGTCGATGTTGCCATCCTTAGTGCTGGCGACGACGACGACGTCCATGCCGACCATGGCGGCGCTGGCGGGGTTGGTGCCGTGCGCGGACGCCGGGATCAGGACGAGATTGCGATGCGACTCGCCGCGATCCTTGTGGTACTGCCGGATCACCATCAACCCCGCGTACTCGCCCTGCGCGCCCGAGTTGGGCTGGAGCGATGCGGCCGCAAATCCCGTGATCTCACAGAGCATCTGTTCGAGTTCGCGGAAGATCTGCTGGTAGCCTGCGGTCTGATCAACCGGGGCGAACGGGTGCAGCTTGCCGAACTCGGGCCACGTGATCGGCAGCATCTCCGATGCCGCGTTCAGCTTCATCGTGCACGAGCCGAGCGGAATCATCGACGTGTCGAGGCCGACGTCCTTGCGCTCCAGGTTGCGGATGTAGCGCATCATCTGCGTTTCGGAGTGATGCGTGTTGAACACCGGATGCGTCAGGAACGGCGTCGTCCGCGCCAGGCCGGCCGGATACGTCGGATCGAGACCCGCCGCGGACTTGTCGAACACCACCGACTTTGCCGCCGCGCCCGCCGCAAACACGGCGAGCAGCGACAGAATGTCGGCCTTGTCCACTGTTTCGTCAAGCGCCACGTGGATGGTGTTGTCCATCCGGTAGCCGAGGTTGATGCCGGACTCCTGCGCGGCGTTCAGGATCTGTCCGATGGCCTGCACGCCGCCCGGCACCTCGAAGCGTGGCGTGTCGAAGTACTGATCATTCAGCTGACGGAACCCGATGCGCTCGAGCTCGCGGGTCAGCAGCTTCGCGTACGCATGCACGCGCGTGGCGATCGCTTTCAGTCCCTTGGGACCGTGGTACACCGCGTAGAGCCCGGCGATGTTGGCCAGCAGCGCCTGCGCGGTGCAGATGTTCGATGTCGCCTTCTCCCGGCGGATGTGCTGCTCGCGCGTCTGCAACGACATGCGGTACGCGGTGTTGCCGTGGACGTCGATCGACACGCCGATGATGCGTCCCGGGGCCTGGCGGACGTGTTTCTCCAGCGTCGCGAAGAACGCCGCGTGGGGGCCGCCGTACCCGAGCGGCACGCCGAAACGCTGCGAGTTACCGTACACCACGTCAGCGCCCATTTCACCCGGAGGCGTCAGCAGCACGAGGCTGAGCAGATCGGTGCCGACGGCGACAAGGACACCGGACTTCTTCGCGCGCGCGATGAACGCGCGCAGATCGTGGATGCGGCCCGCGTTGTCGGGCGTCTGCACGAGCGCGCCGAAGATGCGGTCGCCGAACTCGGTCTGGTCGAGCTTTTCGACGGGGACGATGACGATCTCGATCCCCAGCGGTTCCGCACGCGATCGCAGGACGTCGAGCGTCTGCGGATAGCACGAGTCCGCCACCAGAAACTGCGGCGCGCCGGTGACGCCGTCAATCCGCTTCCCCTGCACCCGCGCCAGCATCGTCATCGCTTCCGCGGCGGCGGTGGCTTCGTCGAGCAGCGACGCGTTCGCGACCTCCATACCGGTGAGGTCGCGCACCATCGTCTGGAAGTTGAGGAGCGATTCGAGGCGGCCCTGGGCGATCTCTGCCTGGTACGGCGTGTAGGGCGTGTACCAGCCGGGATTCTCGAGCACGTTCCGCAGAATCACGCTCGGCGTGATCGTGTCGTAGTAGCCGTAGCCGATGAACGAGCGCGCGATCTGGTTACGCGCGCCCACCGCGCGCAGCGACTTCAGGAACTCGTGCTCGCTCTGGCCTTCCGGCAGGTTCAGCGGCGCCTTGAGGCGAATACGCGCAGGGATCGCTTCGTCCATCAGCGCGTCGAGTGACGGCGCGCCGACGGCCTTCAGCATCGCCGCCGTTTCGTCTGCGTCGGGTCCGATGTGGCGGGATTGGAACGATTCGAAGTCGAAAACCATATTCAGGGCTTAGGGCTTACTTGACGAGCGCTTCGTATTGCGCGGCGTCGAGCAGCGCGGCTTCTTCACTCGGGACGGTCATCTTGATCACGACCATCCAGCTGTCGTGGGGATTCGCGTTCACCGTCTCGGGTTTGTCTTTCAGCGCCGAGTTGACCTCGACGATTTCGCCGGTGACCGGCGAGTACAACTCCGAGACCGCCTTCACCGATTCGATCGTGCCGAAGGACTGGCCTTGCTTCACCTTCGCGCCAACCTCCGGCAACTCGACGTAGACGACGTCACCGAGCTGCTGCTGGGCGTAGTCGGTGATGCCGACCTTGCCCTGGTCGGCGGTGAGTTCGATCCACTCGTGGTCTTTCGTATATTTGAAGCCGGTCGGGTACGCCATCACGTCTCTCCCTCACGCAGGCCTAAATGGCCTGCGCTACTTCGTTCGCTGGTACGCGCTACTTCGTTCGCTGGTACGCGCTACTTCGCTCGCTGGTACGCGCTACTTCGTTCGCTGGTACGCGCTATTTCGCTCGCTGGTACGCGCTACTTCGCTCGCTTGTAAAACGGCATCGGGACGACGCGCGCGCGGGTGCGGCGGCCGCGAATATCGATATCGAATTCGGTGTCTGCAGCGGTGTGGTCGATGGGCAGGTACGCCATGCCGATGGCTTTCTTCACGTGCGGCGTCTGCGTACCGCTGGTGACGAGCCCGACTTTGGCGTCGCCGACGTAGGCGTCGTAGCCGTGACGTCCGATGCCGCGCTCGAGCATCTCGAAGCCGACGATCTTCCGTTTCGGCCCGCTCGCCTTCTGCTCGCGCAGCGCGCTCGCGCCGATGAAGTCGTCTTTCTTCCAGCCGACGATCCAGTTCAAGTCCGCTTCAACGGCGGTGATCGACTGGTCGATATCGTTGCCGTGAAGGCGCATGCCGGCTTCCAGGCGCAGCGTGTCGCGGGCGCCGAGGCCGCACGGAATCACGTCGGCCGCTTTGCCCGATTCGAGCAGGGCGAGCCAGACTTTGTCGGCCTGGGCGGGCGGGACGAAGATCTCGAAACCGTCCTCGCCGGTGTAACCGGTGCGCGAGACCGTCGCGCGCACGTTGGCGACTTCCCCATGACCGAACCAGTAGTACTTCATGCTCGCCAGGTCCACGCCGGTGAGCGGCTGAAGCACGTTCAGCGCTTCGGGGCCCTGGACGGCGATCAGCGCGTAGCGCGAGCTCGAGTCGACGGCGACCGCGTCGCCGACGCCGTGAATGTGTTCGACCATCCACGCGTAGTCGTTCGCGATGTTGCCGGCGTTGACGACCAGCAGAAAGTGCGCGGTCCCGAGCCGGTACACCAGCAGGTCGTCCACGAACGTGCCCTGCGGCGTGAGGAGGCCGGAGTACTGCGCCTGCCCGACCGCCAGCTTCGACGCGTCGTTGGACGAGATGCGCTGAACGGCCGCGAGCGCGTCCGTGCCGGCGATCTCGATCTCGCCCATGTGGGAGACGTCGAAGATGCCTGCCCGCGTGCGGACGGCCGCGTGTTCATTCGAGAGGCCGCTGTACTCGACGGGCATGTCCCAGCCGCCGAACGGGACCATCTTGGCTCCCGAGGCGCGGTGACGGGCGTTGAGGGGCGTTTTCTTTAAGGGTGTGTCGGTCGCCTGTTCCATTGGGGGCTGCAAAAGTCTGAGTGGGAAACAGGTAACGGTACTATGCGCGTTCACACCCGGTCAAGAATCAGCAGGACGGCCGCGGGGCCGCGTCTCCCCGCAGCCGTACCGTTACCACTATCCAGCTACCCCTTACTGCCGGTCAGGTTGATCAGCTCCTTACCGATCCACGCCCCGAGCGTGCTGCTGGCGAGGATCAGCAGCCCCCCTGCCACGAGGACGATCGGGAAGATGGAACCTCCCCCGCCCCACATCAGCACGACGGCCATTGCCGTTGCTGCGCCGGCTGCTATCCCCAGACCTGATACACGGAGCGTCCCTCCGATCAGGCCGACGACAAACAGCGAGCCCATCGTGAATGCCGCCGCTCGACCCGCGTTCAGGAACCACGGGTCATGCACGCCGCCGAACCACGGCACCCACATGAATACCTCGATCGCATGGGCGGCGACAAACGTCAGCAGTCCGAGCGCGAAGCCGGACCACCGAGCGGAGACGTTCGCCTTCAATAGGCACACCTTTCTTTGCCGGTAATGCACCCGGAGTCCGCCGAGCCGCTCGCGAAGAAGCAGCCCACGACCGTCAGGTTGCAGACGTCGCACGACCAACTGGTCCACACCTGCCACCACGAGCTCGAGGAGCACCCATTCTTGGAGTAGCAGAGGTCGTGGTTGTCGCAGCACGGGCGCACGACCGACCCATCGAGCCAGTGGAAATCGTCGCAGCCCGGCTCGTTCGCGAGGACCGTCGGCATGAAGAACTGCGCCAGCCTATTCGGCTTGGCCGGCCCACAGTCCCTGGCAACGGTTCCGTCCCTGGACATCAGCGTCCTGAAGTGATGCGCAGCAATCAGCTGCAGGTTCAGCCACGTCGAGTCGGGCGTGAATGGCCACCCGCCGTAGTTGGCCTTCAGTTCCTCCGCACCAATGATCACCGAGTTGGCCATCAATCCGGGAAGCGTATACGCAAACACGCGATCCTTTTCGAACCAGACAGCCGTGCCGACAGACACCCCGTGCTGTGTCAGCGTGCTGACCAACACCGGGCCCTGCACGAAGCGCCCTTTCGAGATCTCTCGGCGGGAGTACGTCTGCCGGGTCAACCTGGCGACGAGACCATTCGCCCACACCGTTTCGAGCTCGTTCACGTCGCTCTCGACGTCGCGTCGCGCGCCGCTCCTCGGCCGCATTGTCCCACGATCCCAGACCAGGTTCGTCGTCCCGTCCTTGTCGAAGCCGTATGCCTGTCGCGTCGCCCAATCAAGCGTTGGCTTCACGAGAGCGGGATCGCTCAGGGCCTGAACGGGCGTGCCGCCATTCGGCTCGTAAACGAGCGTGTCGTGCGCGCCATCAATCCGGTTCAGGCGCAGCCGGGAGCGCTCGTTCCCCGCCTGGTCCTTCAGCGTCGTGCGCACGTCTCCTATCAGACCCCGCTCGGCCACCGCCGTGTGCCCGTCCCGAAACTTCGTCGTCAGGCGCGTCGTCTGAGATTCGAGGGCGTAGTACGTCGCGCCTTTCTCTCCAGGATTGCCCGCATGTTTCTGACCGCCGGGAATGGTCTGGACAGGCGCGTTCGCTTGCGCCGCCGCCCCGACCACCCCACTCGACCTCGGCCACGCCACGGCTCCGGCTCCGGTCACGAGTACTGCAACTGAGAACGCTAACCACTTCTTCATCGTGTCTCTCCCTCGCTCGTGGAAAACGCGTGACCTCACGGCGATGCCGCCGCCCCTGTCTCGTTTTCCGATTTCGCCGGAGACACCCGGCGCCTCAGATCATCAAACCGCCGACTCCACCTCCTCGGCGTCCTCGGGGTCCGCATCGCCTTGCCACCCATCACCGGCTGCGCGATCTTCGACCGAGGCCGGACCTTGAACCGGAAATCGCAGGTACGACTGCAGCGTGTGATAGCTGATGTCGAGCGCCCGGCACGCTTCGCGCTTGTTGCCCGCGCACCGATCGAGCACCAGTCGCGCGTATCGACTCGCCCACGCGCGCAGACTGTCGTTTCGCCGCAGCGACGGGGCCAGTGTGCTGGCGTAATCGCCACGCACGGTGAGCGGAAGGTCGTCGAGCTCGATCACGTCGGACACGGCCAGCGTCACGGCGCGCTCCATCAACCGTTCGAGTTCACGCACGTTGCCCGGCCAGTCGTGCGCGATCAGTGCGTCGGACGCGCCGGCCGACAACCGCAACGGCCGCGACGTTCGATGCCGCTCGAGGAAGTAGTGCGCCAACTCGATGATGTCGGGCCGTCGCTCGCGCAGCGCCGGCACCCGGATGTCCACGCCGCTCAAGCGATAGAACAGGTCCTCGCGAAACAGCCGCTGCTCGACCAGGCCCGACAGACTGCGGTTGGTCGCTGCCACGATCCGAATATCGACGCGGCGACTGCCGTTCCCGCCGACGCGCTCTACCGCGAGATCCTGAATCGCACGCAAGAGCTTCGCCTGCGCCGACAGGGACAGATCCGACACTTCGTCAAGAAAGAGTGTGCCGCCCTCGGCCGCTTCGAACTTTCCCCGACGCCCACGCACACCGGTGGCGGTGCGATCCTCGATGCCGAAGAGTTCTGCCTCGAGCAACGACTCGACCAGCGCGGCGCAGTTGATGGCCACGAACGGGCCTGCGCAGCGCCGGCTCAACTCATGGATCTGCCGCGCCACCAGTTCCTTTCCCACGCCGCTCTCGCCTTCCAGCAGCACAGTAAAGTCGTTCGCGGCGACGCGCTCGATCGCCGCACGCAGTGTCAGCATCACGTCCGTCGATCCGATCAGCGGTGCTGCACCGTCCCTCGACGGGCGGCTCGTGCCGAGCAGCCCGGCTCGCGCCAGCAGCACCCGTGAGCGTTCAATCTCCAGCACCAGCGCGCCGAGGTGCGCGGCGACCCCCAGCATCTGAAAGTCCCACTCGCCCAGCCGGCATCCCGGATCGAACGTCGCTTCGAGCAGTCCCCGCGCCTCCGGGTCGGCGCCCGGGACCTCGAGCACGACCGATTCCGGGCCGCTCGCGTCGATGCGACTGACCCATCGACTCCCGCTCTCGCGCAGGCGGACGGAGCGGACCGGGATGACGCGACGCAGCGTCTCTTCAAACGCGCCGCGCATCAAGGAGATGTCCTGGCGATGGTCGAGCGACCTCGTGAGGACTGCGAGCAACTCGGTGAACGCCTCGCGACGGTCGCGCTGCCGGGGCGGATACATGGGCATGACACCGCCCACTCCAAATCGGATGCCAGCCTCGTCGGCGGCGTCACACTCCGAAACGCCGCGGTATTCGCTGATTTCGATCGCCATCTCAGATGACCTGCGGGGTAGCCCGTTCCCGGGAGCCCCCCACGAACCACGGAAGGTGCCGATCGAACGCAATCGCGCCTCGATAGCACACCCACGTCGGACGGACTCTGACGACCGCGCATCGCAGAACCTGTCCCCGGACGCTGGCCCGATCCGTCCCGGTCTCCACCTGCAGTTCCACTGACGCGCCGGGAAGCAATCGATGACTCGTCTCGATCAACGCACCACCGGCCGAGACGTCGATCAGTCGCGCGCGATGTCCCGGCCTCACGCACGCTGACACGATGCCGTGCGCGTCCTGAGCGTCGAATCGGCGCATGCCCCGTCGGTCCGATCGGCTGTCTCTCATAACTGCCTCCATTGACGCGTACCGGGATCGAATTTCATCACCCGGGTCTTCCCGGTTTCGCCAAAGATGCGGACGGCGTACTGCGCGTCGTGCCGGCCTCGGATATACACGGTGCCGGTGGACGCAGTGCCCATCGCGGTGAAGCTCGCGAGACTGCCCGAGCCCAACCGAATCGGGTCGGCGCCGGGCGGCGTGCCTCCCGTATCCACTGGCGGCAGCCCTGGAATCGCGCCGAACTCAACGCCGCTGAACTGCTCCGGCAAACGCTCGACAGCGCCGATCGGCGCGTCCACTCCGCGTTGAATGTCGCGACTCAGCACGCCGTTGCGATTGCCGTCGACATACACCGCGTAGCTGTAGCCACTCGACGATTGCGTGAACTGCACCGCGACGGTCGCGGATCGCATGACGGCTTCCATGCGCGCGCGCTGAAAGCGGCCGGACAGGTGACGCGCCGCACTGCTCGCGCGATAGTCGTCGATGCCGGCCAGGTATCCCGGTACCGCCGCACCCAGCAGCGTGGCCCCGATTGCCATGACGATCGCCAGTTCGACGAGCGAATAGCCGTTGGAGCGTGTAGACAAGGTCATAACCGTTTGACGTCCGGACGCGCACGCAGCCGCGCGCCCGGACTTGCTGCCCTACTGCGGGATCGAGCGATCGTGATCCGCCTTCGCGGCAGCGATCGTGATCTGCGGCTTCAGCTTCAGGAAGTTCTTCTCCCCGACGCCGCGCACGTTCATCAGGTCCTCGACCTTCTTGAACGGCCCGTTCTTCTGGCGGTACTCCACGATCCGCGCGGCCGTCTTGGCGCCGATGCCGGGCAGCCCTTCCAGATCAGTGGCTGACGCGGAGTTCAGGTTGACGATCGCGGCGGAGGCGGGTTTGGAAGCGGCGCGGGGGTTGGCCTTGGACTGCGCGGCCTCGACGTGTGACGGTAAGGCGACGAGCAGGAACGCGACGGCAACGAACGACAGTACGGTACGGAACATCGAATCCTCCTTGTGAAATGAGGACCCTGGACCGATAGGCATGGACTCCGCAGAGAGGTCAAGCCCCGCAGCGCCGGTGGCGACTGCGGTCCAGGGTCGCTGGACCGAGTGGCAAGCCGCGCACCGCATCTGGTCCGACCGAGCCGTGACCGGAATCGGTTGCCGATGCACGGCTTGTGACCGCCAGTAAAATCGGCGGCGGAGAGTCTCCTCACGAGGTGTCAGAAAAGACGCCGCGAGTTGTCGCGTCGCGCCGAATTGCCTGAGAAATTCGAAGCCGCGCGCGCAACCGTCGTTACCCGGCGTATCATGCGTTCGAACCGGGATGACATCGGCCCACTCCGACATGCGCCTCGTACCGATCGCTCTCCTGCTCGCGGCGGCCGCGGTCCCGCTCGCCACGTTCGACCCGGCCATGACCTGGTGGTTCCCGTCGTGCCCGCTCTACGCGCTCACGGGTCTGCTGTGCCCGCTCTGCGGCTCGCTCCGGGCCATTCACGCGTTGCTGACAGGCGCGCCTTTGGCCGCCCTCGCCTTCAACCCGCTGCTCATCGTCGGTCTCTCAGCGTTGCTCGTCGCCCGCCGGCGGGTCGCCGCGTTCTACTTCAGCACCCGGGGCCTCGCGCTCGCCCTCGCCTTCGGCGTCGTGCGGAACATTCCTTCGGCCTGGCTCGTTCACTAAGACAGGGAGACTCACCGTGGACTCAGTGGAAACGATCGAACAATACGTCCAGCGCCGCGCCACGGTGGATATCAGCAGTGCGCTCTCGCGCGGCTGGGCGCTGATGCGCGCCAACATGCCGATCCTCGTCGGCGCAAGCCTGCTGGCGTGGCTCATGACCTGCGTGCCGGTCGTCGGCTGGCTCCTGGGGTTCGTGCTGCTGGGCGGTCTCGACTACCTGTTTCTCCGCCGCATGCGCGGGGAAACGGTCGAGATCGGCGACATCTTCGCGGGCTTCAACCTCGCCTTCCTGAATCTGGTGATGTGCGGCCTGGTCAAATGCCTGCTGATCTGCCTGGGGCTCATCGCGTGCATCCTGCCCGGCATCTACCTCGGCGTCGGCTACGTGTTCGCGATCCCTCTGGTGATCGACAAGAAGATGGACTTCTGGCCGGCCATGGAACTGAGCCGGCAAGTTGTCCACAAGCACTGGTGGTCCACGTTCGCGCTCGTGATCGTGCTGGCGCTGGTCGCCTTCGCCGGATTCCTGGTCTGCGGCGTCGGCGCGTTGATCACAATCCCGCTGGCGTCTGCGGCGTTTCTGTATGTGTACGAGGATCTGTTCGGGGCGCCAGTCGTCGCTCAATAACCCGGCATTGTGCCGTGGGCGTGTCGCTGACCCAGGGATCGAAGTCGTTCGACACGATCTCGATCCCTGGCAACTGAGATAAATCGATCTCGTCGCCCGCAATCGACGACCCGGTCGAGTCCACGACGATACGCACGATGGGCCGCTTCACGGATTCCGGCCGCACTGCCTTCACGATTCCGCACCGGCCGTCCGATAACACCACCCCGGTGCCGGGCGGATGCGGCGCCACTGCCGATCGAAACACCTCCACAACCTCCGGGTCGAAATCACGACCGCTCCGCCCGACAATGAAGTCGTACGCCTCGTACGCCGGCATCGCACGGCGATACGGCCGGTCCGACGTCAGCGCGTCGAACACATCCGCAACTGACGCGATGCGGGCGAACTGATGGATCCCCGCGCCTCGCTTGGCGGCGGGATACCCGCTCCCATCCCACCGCTCATGGTGCGAGCGGACGACGACGCGAGACAGAGGGCTGATGTCGGCCTGCTGCAGGATCCGCGCGCCGAGCATCGGGTGGGCGCGCATGGCAACCCACTCGTCCGCCGTCAGCGGTCCCGCCTTCTGCAGAATCTCCGGCGGCACGGCCAGCTTGCCGATGTCGTGCAGCAGCAGGCCGACGCCGAGCAGCAACAGCCGCTGATCGATCTCGTCGAAGCGCCGGTACCCGAGGTCGTCGATCCAGCCGTACCGTCGCATCACCCGGAGCCCGATCGACAGGCCCAGCGCGGTGACGGCGAGCGAGTGCTTCATCGTGTAGCCATCAGCGTTGGCGAGATCGTTGAGCGCCAGCGCGGACGTCACATTGGCCGATACGTCGCTGCAGATCAGCTCCGCCACGTCGCGCATCTCCAGGACGGTCTCTTCCGACAGCGTCTGCCCTTCGACCAGCGACCTGGACACTTCACGGATCGCATCGCGCATGGCCACTGTGGCGCGCTGCTTCGTCGCCTCGCCCAGCACTTCGAGCGGCTCGATGCCGTCCGACAGACTGTCGTTGATCCAGACGGAGGTGATCTTCGACCGGCGCAGCGACTGCCGGTAGCTGTCGGACACGCGGACGCCGGCCTTCAACAGCGCCGGCGCGTCAGGGCCGCCAATAATATCGCGGCCGATCCGATCGCCGGTCCGAAGGCGCTCGGTCAAGACCCGTCTCATGGGCGCGACGTGCGCCGATCTCGAAGAAGATCGCGCACGAACGGCATCGCCTTCACGGCGATCCGGCCTTTCCCGCTCCTCTTCGCGTCGTACAGCGCCTGATCCGCCCGCTTCTGCAGACTCTCGGCAGAGTCCCCCGCGGAGAACTCCGCCATGCCGACGCTGACCGTGGCCGTCGCGCCGTCCGGAAGGAAGGGCCGGCAGGCCTGTCCGACCGCCGCAACAAGGCCGTTGAATCGCTCGTGCGCCTGCTGCAGGCTGAGCGGCGCGGCCAGGAACGCGAACTCGTCGCCGCCCACACGCGCGACCAGATCCTCAGGGCGCAGCGACTTGACCAGTGTCTCGGCCACCGCGATCAGCACCTTGTCGCCGACCCCGTGGCCGTGCCGGTCATTGATCGACTTGAAGTCGTCCACGTCGAGCATCGCCATCACAAACGGCGGCCGGTTCGGACCCATCCAGTTCCGGATGATGCGGTCGAAGACGCGACGGTTCGCGACGTTGGTCAACGGATCGGTGGTCGCCTCACGACGCGTGGTGTCCAGCTGACTCTCGAGACCGGTGACGCGCCGCGTGAACTCCTGCAGCGTCTGCTCCCACGACGCTTTCCGCTCGATCGCGATCCGCTTGAGCGTCGCAACTTCGGCGACCAGCCGCGCCTGAATCTCCTGAAGGTTGTCGAGGCTGGCGATCTCGTCGAAGCGCTCCGCCGATCCGGTGAGCGTTTCGTGCAGGTCCGTGTGGCTGCCGGCAATGGTCGACACGGTTTCGCGCACCATGCCGACGAGCGCCGTCACCTGCGCGCGCTGTGCGGTGGCCTGAGCGCGGGCGTGCGCGATGAAACGGCGCAGCGAGGAGAAACACGTCGCGATCAGGGGACTGAGGGCGGTCGCCTCGCGCCCGACCGAAATCGCCGTGCGACAGCTCCCGAGGGTGGAGGTGACATCTGGCGGCGTCGACTCGCCCACCTCGATGGCGTCGGCGACGATCTCGAGCGACTCGCCGAGCATGCGCCGGAATACTGTGCCGTCAGGTTCAGCACCCGCCTGCTGAGCGGAGCCCCCGCGCAGCCCCAGCGACACCAAGCCATTCACACTCATGTAGGGAGAATCGGCCGATCAGAGCCGGGCTTGAAAAAGAGCCCGCCGGCTCGAGGCTTGGGCCTGGGGGCTAGAGCCGGGCGGCGGCGCTTTCGGTCTTGCACCACGCAATCGTCTGGCGCAGGCCGTCTTCGAGGCTGACGATGGGCGTGTAGCCGAGGATCTCTTTCGCCTTGCTGATGTCGGCCTGCGAATCCTTCACGTCGCCCGATCGAACGTCCTTGTAGATCGCCTTCAAGTCCGTGCCGACGATGGTGTTCATGATCCGCAGAAGCTCGTTCAGGGACACGCGGCCGTTGGTCGCGACGTTGATGATCTCACCCGCCGCGTTCGGCGCCGCGCACGCGCGCAGCACACCGTCGACGATGTTGGCGACGAACGTGAAGTCGCGGGTCTGCTCGCCGTCCCCGTAGATCGTCGGCTGGGCGCCTTCGCTGAGCGCCGTCGCGAACACCGAGATGACGCCCGAGTACGGCGAACTCGGATCCTGCCTCGGTCCGAACACGTTGAAGTAGCGGATGACCACGGTTTCGAACCCGTACAACCGCGTGAACATCTGGCAGTACTGCGAGCCCATCACCTTCTGTAACGCGTACGGCGACAGCGGACTCGGCGTCATATCCTCGCGCTTGGGCAGCACCGGCGTGTTGCCATACTCCGACGAGGACCCGGCAAACACCAGCCGCTTGACGCCCGCATCGCGCGCCGCAACGAGCACGTTGAGCGTCGCATCGGCGTTCGCCCGGTTCGACGTGATCGGGTCGTTCACCGATCGCGGCACCGACGGAATCGCCGCCTGGTGCAGGACAAACTCCATGCCGGCGACCGCGCGCTGCGCGAACGGAAGGTCCGCCAGATCGCCCTCGAGAAACTCGACGCCGGGAATGTGATCGAGATTGCGGCGCTTGCCGGTGACCAGACTGTCGGCAACGCGCACCGTGTGGCCGCGGCGGACGAGTTCCTCCGTCAAGTGCGAACCGATGAAACCTGCGCCGCCGGTCACGAGATATGAGGACATGGTGTGGGTACGCTCGGCTGAAGCCTTCGCGCTACTGGGGGAACCCCGCTTTCGACAGCCGCGGGGTCAATCTCAGCGCGTTCTGATAATAAAGTTTCTTCAACACGGGGTCGGGCAGCCCGATGCCGTACAGCTTCCAGAACGCGTGGTAGTCGCGATAGTAGTCGAAGTATTCGTCGTGGGTTTCGAACACGCGCCAGTAGTACGGATACTCGTCGGGCTGATAGCTGTCCTTGCCGAAGAGAATGCGGTCCTGGTACTTGACGAAAAAGTCGTGCGCCGCGCGCGGCTGGCGACCGAAATCGTACAACACCGCCGCCACATCGTAGTACGCGTTCGGATACTGATCGAGCAGCGTGCCGGCTTTGGCCAGATCGTTGGCGTGCCAGCCGAAATGCGCAAGCACGAACGTCGTGTTCGGATGTTTCTTGATCAGGTTATTGCGCTCGGCGAGCAGCTGTTCGAAACGCACGCCGGTCTGATGGCGCCGATCGGGATAGAGCGAGAGCTCCAGCCAGCGCTCGTTCGCGTAGTCGAGCGGCTCGAAGAATGCCGGCGGCTCCGCGATGTGAATCAACACCGGCACGTGGTTGCGCGCGCAGGTCTCCCACACGGCATCGAGTTCGGGATCATCGACCGGCAGACGGTCGCCGTTCGGCTTCTTCACGAACATGCCGAGGTCCTTGAAGATCTTCAACCCCATCGCGCCGGCCTTGATGTCATCGTCCAGCTGCTTGGCCGCCTTCGCGCCGAAGCCGGCACCGACCGAGCCGCCGAAATTAATATTCGCGAACAGGACCATGCGGTCCTTGTACTTGCTGGCCGTGAGGGCCTCGACGCCCCGGCGGAGGCGATCGCCGAACGAGCCGCTCAGGTTGACGAGAATCTGCAGGTTGTTCGCGTCCATCCCCTTCATCACGCGGTCGTACTCTGCCGGCGAGATCGGCGTCGGCTGATGGCTGTGGATGTCGATGACCGGAAATTTCGCGCGCGGCACCAGGTGCTCGGGCGCCACGAGCTGCGACTTGGGTTTGTACTCGCGAATGGTCGGCGCCTTGAATTCCGGCTCGCGTCCCTCGGCCGGACGCGGACGAATCTGTCCCGGCGCCTGCTGCGCGACGAGAGGCGCTGCCAGGCAGAGGGCGAGCAGCGCGAGTGCGGCACGTTTCATAAGTCTGAAGTCTGAAATACAAAGAATCGCAGTGAGCCGTAAGCCGAATTCTGTTCCCGCCCCACCCTTGCGGGCGAAGCTGACGACGACCATTCCTCTAGCCCCGCCATTGCTGGCGGGATCAAGCGACCGACCCGGAGACTGCCGGACGGGCCGTCCGGATGGCGTAGTCACCGGCGCGTTGCCGCACCGGGTGCCGTTCATCTCCCTATTTGGTCTTGCTCCGTGCGGGGTTTTGCCTGCCACCCGTGTTACCACGAGCGCGGTGCGCTCTTACCGCACCTTTTCACCCTTACCGGCTTTCACGCCTTGCAGCGTTACGGCCGGCGGTACGTTTTCTGTGCCACTGTCCTTCAAGTTACCCTGACCGGGCGTTACCCGGCGCACTGCCCTGCGGAGTTCGGACTTTCCTCCCGCCTTCACCTTGCGGCAATGACGGACGGCCGTCTAGCTCACTGCGAAGGTCTGATTGTACACGCTCGGCTGAAGCCTTCGCGCTACGGGAGTCTTTGTAGCGCGACGGGAGTCTTCGTAGCGCGAAGGCTTTAGCCGAGCGTCAACCGTCGGACTCTTGGCTTATCTGATACTGCTCGAGTTTTTTGTACAAGTTGCTGCGCGGCGTGCCGATCACTTCCGCCGTCTTCGATATGTTCCACCCGTTCTCGCGCAGCTTCCCTACCAGGAACATCCGCTCCGCGTTCTCCTTAAACTCACGGAGCGTCCCGGCCTTCGTCTCGCCGGAGCCTTCGACGGAGGCGGACTTGGGCGAGGTCAACCCGCCGGCACTGCCCGCCGCGCCTCCGCCCGTCCACGTCGCCGGCGACCGCACGCTGTCGGGCAGGTCCGGCACATCGATGACATCTCCGCCGGTCATGATGTTCAGGCGCTCGACCGTGTTGCGCAACTCGCGGACATTTCCCTTCCAACGATACCGGCCCAGCGCGTCGAGAGCCGCCTGCGAGATCCGCTTCGGCCGCACGTTGTTCTCGCGGCTGAAATAGTCCATGTAGTGCCGCACCAGCAGCGCCACATCGTCGGGACGCTCGCGCAGGGGCGGCACCAGAATCGGGATCACGGCGAGACGGAAGTAGAGATCCTCGCGGAAGTGTCCCTTCTCGATTTCTTCCTCGAGGTTCTTGTTGGTCGCCGCAATCACGCGCACGTCCACCTTGATCGTGCGCGCCGAGCCAAGCCGCTCGACTTCGCCTTCCTGGAGCACGCGGAGCACCTTGGCCTGGGTCTTCGCGCTCATGTCGCCGACTTCGTCGAGAAAGATCGTGCCGCGGTCGGCCTGCTCGAACTTGCCGACCTGCTTCTCGGTGGCGCCGGTGAACGATCCCTTCTCGTGTCCGAACAGCTCCGATTCGATCAACTCCTCGGGAATCGCCGCGCAGTTCACCTGCACGAACCGCTCGCGGCTGCGCAGGCTGTTGCGGTGAATCGTGCGCGCGACCAGTTCCTTGCCGACACCGCTCTCGCCGGTGATCAGCACCGTCGCGTTGGTCGGCGCGGCGCGCGCGACCGCCGCCATCACCTGCTTCAGGCCGAGACTGTCGCCGATCATCTGATGTCGGACTTCTACGGCCTTCTTCAGCGTCCTGTTCTCGTCGCGAAGCTGGCGGGAATCGAGGGCGTTGCGCAAGCTGACGAGCACGCGCTCGCTGGCAAACGGCTTCTCGATGAAATCAAATGCGCCCTTCTTGGTCGCCTCGACGGCCGTGCTGATCGTGCCGTGTCCGGACACGACGACGACGGGCAGCGACTCGTTCATGTGGCGCAGCCGCTCGAGCACTTCGATGCCGTCCATGCCAGGCATCTTGACGTCGAGCAGCACGAGGTCTGGCGCTTCGCGCTCGGCCAGCGTCAGACCTTCCTGGCCGGTGGCCGCGCCGAAAAATTCGTAGCCTTCGTATTCGAGCGTCATCCGGAGGGAGTCACGGATCGCGGCTTCATCGTCGATGACCAGGATGCGGAATTTGGGCATGATGTGCCGCGCGGTCGCAGCGGATTAATTATAGGCGGTCAGGAACGTCAGGAACTGCGCCTCGTCCATCCGGTCCACGCCCAGTTTTTCCGCCTTTTCCAATTTAGCGCCCGCCTCGGCTCCGAAGACGACGCACGACGTCTTCTTGCTGACCGAACCCGAGACCCTGGCCCCCAGTCGCTCGAGCGCGGCGGTCGCTTCGTCCCGCGACATCGCGGTCAACGTGCCCGTGAGGACGAACGTCTTGCCAGACAGCGGACCGGGCTGATCGCTCGGCTCGGCCAGATCCGTCGTCATCTTGACGCCGGCCGCCGTGAGCCTGGCAATCAGCGCCTGATTGCGCGGCTCCTCTGCGAACGCGCGCACCGACGCCGCCACGACCGG
>JANYHS010000213.1 GCA_025358945.1 Acidobacteriota bacterium | reverse complement strand
CGTGGGTCCGGTGGCGGGCGTGTTCGTGGATCGCTGGCCGCTGAAGCCGACGCTGATCTCGAGCGACCTGATTCGCGCGTGCCTGGCGCTGCTGCTGATTCCGGCGACCTCGCTCTGGCAGGTGTACGCCGTGCTCGCCTCGCTCAGCTGCGTGTCCGCGTTCTTCGGGCCCGCGCAGACCGTCACCATTCGATCGCACGTGCCGGTGGCGGGTCTTATCTCGGCCAACGCGTTGATGCAGATCGCGTTCATGAGCAGCCGCATCGTCGGTCCCGCGACGGCGGGAGCGATTGTGGCGGCGTTCACGCCGAAGGTCTGCTACATCATCGACGTCGCGAGCTTCCTGGTGTCGGCCAGCCTGATTGCGTCGGTCGCGATCGTCAGGCCGGCGGCTCTGGTGGCGCCGACCGGGTCCTCGTCGAACCGCATCCATGCGATCTGGATCGACATGAGAGCGGGGTGGTCGTTCATCATCCACCATGCGGCGATCCTGTTCTTCGTCATCGCGATGGCGGCGGGGTTGTTCACGATCGGCTGCTTCGGTCCGCTGATCTCTCTGTGGGTGCGGGACACGCTGCACGCGAGTGCCGGATTGTTTGGCTATGTCAGCGGTATGGTCGGGGTCGGCATGCTGGTCGGCACGCAGGTCGTCAGGCAGCTCGCGAAGAAGGCGTCGCCGACGGGGCTCGTGTTGTGGGGGCTGGTCGGTATCGGCGCGGGTGTGCTGCTCCTGGGCGCCGTGCCGTATATCGCGGCGGCGCTGACGGCCACGTTCACGATCGGCTTTGCGTTTGCCGCGATCATGGTCCCCGCGTCGACCCTGATTCAGCGCGAGACGCCAGCCGATATGCTGGGCCGCGTCGGCAGCACGAACGCGTCGGTGATCTTTCTCGGGCAGATTCTCGGTCTCGCGGTATCTGGCGTCCTCGCGGAGTGGGTCGGCGTGCGCGCCGTATTCTTCATGTGCGCGGGGCTGTCGGTCGCGCTCGCGGCTGGCGGCCGCGTGTTCCTGCAATCGAAGAAGTAGCGTATCGATCGGCCAAGCCACGCTCGATCTGGCTTCGTCCTGGCGCATGGATCAGTCGAGGCTGATGCAAGCCATGAAAGGTTGTTGGTCGTTGTGATACGTCGCACAGCGCGGCAGGCGTATACTCGCGTCCGAATCGAGGTCTGTGATGTCCGACGAAGATCTGAGAGCCGAGCTCGAGCGGTTGAAAGCGGAAAACGAAAAACTGAAGAGCCAGCGCGGCCGAAGCGTCAGCCTGAAGGTGAGCGAGAAGGGCGGCGTGTCGGTGTACGGCCTTGGCCGGTTCCCGGTGACGCTCTACAAGGAGCAGTGGACGAAGCTGCTCGCGATGACCGAGGAAATCCGTGCGTTCCTCAAGGAACATGATGCGGAGCTAAAGGCAAAACCCGAATAGCCACAGCACAAACGCCAGTTCCTGCCACACGACCTGCGCGAAAACGTTGGCGAGCACAAACCCCGGCAGAAAATGATAAACCTTGTCGAACCCGATGAGCATGCCGAGGGTGGCGGCGACACCGATGTTGAGAAACGCCAGCATGATGTGCGCGCTGATAGCGCGCGGCAGTGAGGCATGGCGCAGGCACACGGCGACGCGCCCGGGAGTACTCCATGCCGATCCTGCGAGAGGGTCCACGCGCGAGACATAGCACGCGCGCCGCGATCGTGAACGATGATGAACAGCATGGCGACTGAACCCGACATCCGCGAGGCGTTGCGTCAGGTCCTCGATCCGGAGATCGGCGTCAACATCGTCGATCTCGGACTCGTGTATCGAATTGAGGTCGATGGCGCGTGCGTGCGCATCGCGATGACGATGACCAGCCCGGCGTGCCCACTGGCCGACTACCTGAAGGAACTCGTCACGTCGGCGATCCGCGATCGCCTTCCAGACGTCGCGCAGGTCGACATCGTCGTCGAGTGGGAGCCCCCATGGGATCCGGACATGATGTCCGACGAAGCCAGGCGTCAGCTTGGCGAGGGCGAGCGCTGATGCGGCTGGCGGCGCGCCGGGTGCCGCTGCTGGTCGTCGGACTGCTGTCGATGGCCTGCGGCATGTGGCTCGGACTCGTGCGCCTCGGGTGGAACCTGCCGTTGCCGTGGCAGGACCAGTTGATCGCGCACGGGCCTCTGATGGTCTGCGGGTTTCTCGGCACGCTCATCAGCCTCGAGCGGGCGGTCGGCCTCGGCTCCCGATGGGGCTACGCCGCGCCGGTACTTGTCGCGGCAGGCGCGGTCATGCTGGATCTCGGTCCCCTCGGCCCGTGTGCGCCGTTGCTGATCATGGCCGGCAGCCTTGTCATGGTCGCGATCTTCGTCGTCGTATGGCGACGACATCCGTCGCTTTTCATGGCGACGATGACGATTGGCGCCCTGGCATGGACGGCCGGTAACGTGCAGTGGCTGGGCGGGGCGCCCATTTATCGCGTCGTCTTCTGGTGGCTGACGTTCCTGGTGCTGACGATCGCGGGCGAGCGGCTCGAGCTGAATCGCCTCCTGCGGCCGGCGCCGGTCGTCCGCTGGGAGTTCGTCGTGGCCGTGGCGACGGTCCTCGGCGGCGTCGCTGCGGCGACGTGGTGGCCGGAGCCGGGCGTCCGCGCCATGGGCGCAGGCCTCATCGCATTGACGTTGTGGCTGGCTCGGCACGACGTGGCGCGGCGAACGGTCTATCAGCGCGGGCTGACGCGGTTCATGGCCGTGAGCCTCCTCGGCGGTTACGCATGGCTGGGTGCCGGCGGTGTGATCGCGGCCGTCAGCGGCGTGACGACGCCAGGCGTGGTCTACGACGCGCTGCTCCATGCCGTCTTCGTCGGGTTCGTCATGTCGATGGTGTTTGCGCACGCGCCGATTATTTTTCCAGCGGTCCTCGGCGTGCCGCTCCCGTACCGCCGGTCCTTCTATCTGCACGTCGGTGTCCTGCACCTGTCGTTGATCGTGCGGGTCGTCGGCGATCTGGTCGAGGAACTTGGACGCTGGCGAAGCTGGGGCGGTCTGCTGAACGCCGTCGCGCTGCTGCTGTTCATGGTCAACACAGGCCGTTCAATGGCCTTGGGAGGACCTTGTGGCGAATCCCTCTGAACATGCCCGGCGCGGCCGCGGTTGCGCCGCTGACGACAAGAGCGATTCAGGATGCTGACGACGACGATCCGATCCGTGGGACGGCGGCCGCCATTTCCGGGCGAATAGATACGACCAGTGGTTCGACATTCGGGCCCGGCTCATACGCGCACAATGGATCCGAGGCCATCACGGCGCCGGTCGCGGCGAACGCCCTCGATCGGGATCCGCCGCAGATGTCCCGGAACCGGCAGCGGCCGCATTTGCCGATGAGCGCGCCCGTGTCGCGGAGGCGCGTGAAGACGTCATCGGTGCGGTACACCTCCGCCAGGCTCGTCGTCCGCACGTTGCCGCGCTGCACAGGCAGGAAGCCGCTCGGGCAGATGTTGCCGAGATGGTCGATGAACACGAAGCCGTTACCGTCGTTCACGCTGCGTGGCGCGCGAAGCTGGCGGCCGCGCGCCACCGCCTGCGACGGAAGGCCGTCACGCATCCGCTCTTGCTCGCGCTGCCACACCACGCGCTGGTAGTGCGGCGCTTCCGTCGTCTTGACGCCGAACGGCGACGTGAGCGAGAGGTCATAGAGGCGGTTCAGCAGCTTCTCGCACTCGACGTCGTTGATCTGCTCGAGGCCAGCGCCGCGGCCGGTCTGGATCAGGAAGAACAGGGCCCAGAGCGTCAGCGGGAACTCGGCGACGCGAGCGGCCATCGCCTCGAAATCCGCGAGCGTCCGCCGGCTGATCGTCGAGTTGATCTGCAGGGGCAGCCCCAGGTCGATGGCGGCCTCGATGATTCGCATCGTCCAGTGGTACGAACCGCGCACCCCGCGGAACGCATCATGTGATTCGGGCGTCGGGCCATCAAGGCTGACCGCGACGCGCGAGAGCCCGGCCTCCTTTAACACTGCCAGCTTGGCCGGCGTGGCCGCCGCCGTTCCGCTCGGCGTCAGCGCGACGGTCAGGCCAGTGCCGGCGGCGTAGCGCACGAGCTCCGGGAGATCGGGCCTTCGCATCGGATCGCCGCCGGTCAGCACGAAGAGCGGTGGTTTCTCGCCAAAGCCGCGCACCTGATCGATCAACCCAACGGCCTCCGCGGTTGTAAGCTCCCGCGGATCGCGGCGGTGAATCGCGTCCGCGCGGCAGTGCACACAGGCGAGTGCGCAGGCGCGCGTGACTTCCCAGATCGCGAGAAACGGTGCGCGGTTGAAGTCCGGGAAGGCGAACGTGGCAGGCGTCATGCCGCCAGCATCGCGCGGGACCAGGCCACTGCCTATGACCCGCGTCATACGTCTGGCGAGACAAGAAAAGACACGGCGTATGACGGCCGTCATAGGGCCGCATGTCTGCGGGTTCTACAGTGGCCTCATGACGATTGACGTCGCCTGCTGGAGGGCGCTGATGACACGCCACACGATTCGACGCGGACTCGCAATCCTCTCGTTGCTGACCGCCGGCGTCTTCCTGGCCGGCTGTTCCTCCAGTCGGCCCGCGGCCGATGCGGCGTCGCTCACGCCGCCATTTCTCGATACGCCCGTTGCACCGCGACCGGCGATGACGTCGGCGACGGTTGCGAAGGGCAAGCAGCTGTACGACGCGAACTGTATCCAGTGCCACGGAGCGGAGGGAAAAGGCGACGGCTACGGCGCGCCGTTTCTCGTCCCGCCGCCGCGCGATTTTACCGGCGGCCAGTTCAAGTTCAGGACGACGGCGGGAGGCCTGCTGCCGACCGACGACGACCTGTTCCGCACGATTTCGCGCGGCGCGAACGGCACGGGCATGCCCCCGTGGAAGTACCTGCTCAACGATGACGAGCGCTGGGCGCTTGTCGAGTACGTGAAGAGTTTCGAGCCCCGCTTTACCAATGCCCGTACCCTCAAGGCCATGGCGCTGCCGGATGCCCCCGGCAGGTCGCGGGACGCCGTCCATGGCAAAGCCGTGTATCTGAAAATGCAGTGCGAGAAGTGCCACGGCGAAGATGGCCGCGGCGTCGGGCCCTCGTCGAATGCGATGGTCGACGCCAAGGGTCGGCACGTCAACGGTCGCGACTTCACGCAGCCCGGCTCGTACCGTACCGGCTGGACCGAGCGCGAGATCATCCGCACGCTCGAAACCGGTATGAACGGCGTACCGATGCCGTCGTACACGGGCGTCATGTCGAAGCAGGACGAGTACGACCTCGTGGCCTACCTGATGAGCATCGCGGGCCCCGGCTCCGGAAATCAGAAGCGTCAGCTCGCCAAGGGCATGGAGGGTCTCGGTGCACCCGATCGGGTCATTACGCTCCGCGAGCACGCCTGGAAATACGAGCCGGCGGAGATTCACGTGAAGCGCGGGGAGGTGGTGAAGATCGAATTCTCCGCCACTGACAACGGTCTTGGCGCAGGGCACGGCTTTGCGCTCGACGGGCTCGACCAGAGCGTGTTCATCAACGGCGCGATGGTGGGGGCCCCGCTCTCCGTTACGTTCAGGGTCGACACGCCCGGCCGCTACAAGTTCTATTGCGCGACGCAGTGCAGCACAACCGAGCTGCACCCGAAGATGAACGGCGTGCTGATCGTCAACTAACCCGGACCGGTCTTAGGTCCGGAGCGGTCCGGACTGTGGAGCTGATATGAAACGCCATCCTTTCCTGCTCATCGCTGCGACCGTCGTCGCCACGCTTGCCTCCGTGCACTCCATGGGCTGCGGCGCCTCGCGCTCGGCCCGATCGCTGGCCGCTGAAAAGGTCTACGTGGCGCCCGGCGAGCTCGACAAGTACTACGCCTTCCTCTCTGGCGGCCAGAGCGGATCGGTCTTCGTCGTCGGCGTACCGTCGGGCCGATTGATTCGCGAAATCCCGGTGTTCGAGCCGCGGGCGGCATACGGCTACGCGATGAACGACAACGATCCCCGCCGGCAGGAGCTCGTCGCGACCGGCGGCGTCTGGGGCGACACGCATCACCCAATCCTGTCGGAAACCAACGGCATGCCGGACGGGAAGTATCTCTGGATCAACGATCTCGCCAACGGCCGGCTGGCGCGCATCCGGCTCGACTATTTTGAAGCCGACCGCATCCTCAAGCTGCCGAACATGCAAGGGGCGCACGGCATCGCCGTGGTCTCGCCCAACACGAAGTACATCGTCGTCAACGGCGAGTTCGAGCTGCCGACCGACGGCCTCGTGACGAATCCGGCGCCCTACACGTCGGTGGTCTCGTTTGTCGATCCCGACAGCATGCAGGTGAAGTTCCAGGTTCGCGTCAACGGCAACATCGATATTGCCGACACGTCGAAGGATGGCCGCTACTCGTTCTCAACGGTCTACAACCTCGAGCAAGGCAAGGACATGGGGTCGATGATTCAGTACGACCGTGATGCGGTCGCCGCCATCGACATTCCAGCGGCCGAGAAAGCCATCGCGGTCGGGCGCGGCGAAGTGCGCAACGGCGTACCGATTCTCGACCCCGAGAGCAATCCCGGTGTGCTGACGCTGATTCCGGTTCCCAAGAATCCCCACGGCATCAACGTGACGCCTGACGGCCGCTACGCTATCGCGGCCGGAAAGCTGTCGCCGACGGTCACGATCATCGACGCGCACACGCTGAAGATCATCGCCGAACCTGAGGTCGGCCTCGGGCCGCTGCACACCACGTTCGACGACCGCGGCAACGCCTACACGTCGCTGTTTCTCGATAGCCAGGTTGTGAAGTGGAACATCGACAAGGCCGTGAAGGGCGCCCCGGACTACATCGTGGACCGCATCAACGTGCACTACAACATCGGTCATCTTCAGGCTGTCGGCGGCGACCACATGCATCCGGCAGGCGACTACCTGATCGCCCTCAACAAACTGTCGAAGGACATGTATGTGCCGGTGGGGCCCGATCTGCCGGAAAACCAGGAAATCATCGACATCTCTGGCGAGAAGATGAAACTGCTCGCGTCGTTCCCGACGCCGCCCGAGCCTCACGACGCGACGTTCATGGCCGTGTCAGTGCTGAAGCCGCTCGTCCACCAGACGTACACGCCGGCCGACGATGCGGTTCAAGCCGGCAAGGAGCGAGTGGTGCGCACCGCGCCGCACGCCGTGACCGTGGACATGACGCTGATTCGCAGCGCCTACACGCCGGACAAGCTCGAGGTGCGGGAAGGCGATCAGGTGACGTTGAAGATCACCAACGTGGAGACGATTCGCGACATGATCCACGGCTTTGCGCTGCCGGACCACAACCTGAATATTGCGCTCGCGCCCGGGTATACCAAGACCATCACGTTCGATGCCGGTAAGCCGGGCGTCTATTGGTTCTACTGCACGAATTTCTGCAGCGCGCTTCACCTCGAGATGCGCGGACGGATGCTGGTGCAACCGAAAGACTCGACCGTCACGCTGACCGACTGGCATGCAGCGGCGAACGTCCAGGGACAGGTTGTTGCCGGCGTGCCGTCGACCGGAGCCAGGTAATGAAGGTGCGGCTCCTTTACGCCGCCGCCGCCGCGCTCGTCGCGGCGGCGCTAGCGTTCCCGCTGTGGGGCTTCGCCATGGCTGCGCCGCAATACCCCGACGAGACTCTGCACCTGCAGGTGACGCGGGCCGGGATTGTCGGCGACGTGCAGGAGGTTTCGACCCTGCAGCATTTCATCGGCGTGCGGTTCCCGACTGAGCTGCCGGAGTTGACGTGGGCGACGGCGGCGATCGTCGCGCTTGCAGGCCTCCTGCTGCTCGGCGCGCTTATCGGCGGTGGCGCGGTCGGCCGCGTGTATCGCGTGCTGTGCGCCGCTGCGCTGGTGACGTTTCTCGTGGCGTCAGCCGCCGTGGTGCAGACGCGGTTGTACCAGGTCGGCCACGATCGCGATCCGAACGCGCCACTGCGCAGCATGCGCAATTTTACCCCGCCGCTTATCGGCCCGGCGAAGGTTGGCAATTTTACGGTGTGGTCATTCCCGCATGCCGGCGCTCTCATGCTGCTGGTGGCGGCAGGCCTCGCCGTCTATGGAGTCCGGCTCCAGCCGGACTCGTCGGGAAAGGCGGCCGCGTGAAGCGTCGAACCGCGCTCATCGTCGTCGTCCTCGCTCTTGCCGCTGCGCGCGCGGACGCGCGGACCTGGCTCGTCGGCGGCGATGGCGCGGACTTTCCGCTGATCGCGCCAGCGATAGCCGCCGCGTCGGCGGGAGACATCATCCGCGTGCGGGGCGGCGTCTATCGGGAAGACCTGGTCCTCGACAAGTCCATCACCCTCGCAGGCGAAGGGCATCCGACGCTGTTTGGCACCGGCCTCGGGTCGGTCATCACCATCACGGCACCGGGATGTGAAGTGAGTGGGTTCACGATTGAAGGCAGCGGCCTCGGCGAGACCAACGAGATGGACGCCGCCGTGCAGGTCCGCTCCAACGGCAATCGCATCGTCGACAACACGATGCGCCGAGTGTTTTACGGCGTCGTGCTCGCCGATGCCATGCGGAACGAAATCGCCGACAACGAGATTCAGGGCCTGCGTGACCTCGCGTTCGGTCGACGCGGCGACGGCATTTATCTGTACCGCGCCCCCGAGAACTTCGTCGCGCGCAACCGCATCTCGGGCGAGCGCGACGGCATCTATTTCCAATATGCCCCGCGTGGCCGGGCGGTCGACAACGTGGTTTCGGATTCACGCTACGGGCTCCACGACATGTTCTCCGACGATGCCGTGATCGCCAGGAATACGTTCAGCGACTCGGTCGTCGGAGCCAACATCATGAACTCGCGAAGGGTGCGCCTCGAAGGAAACACGATCTCCCGCAATCGCGGCGTGCCCGGCATCGGTCTGACGCTGAAGGATTGCGACGAGTCGACGATTCGGAACAACCAGATCTCCGGCAACGCGCGGGGCCTCCTGCTCGACGGATCCTCGGTGAACCGGTTCATCGGCAACACGTTTCGGGCGAACGACACCGCGGCCACGTTGTTCTCCAGCGCCGAGCAGAACGTCTTCAGCGGTAACCAGTTTGTTGATAACTGGAGCGATCTCGTCCTCAGCGGGCGTGACTCCGGCACACACTGGAGCGCCGATGGGCGCGGTAACTACTGGAGCCGGTATCGCGGCTTCGACTTCGACGGCGACGGGATCGGCGACGCGCCCCATCCGCTGGTCGGCGCATTCGAGCGGCTCGAAGGGGCCAATCCGGTCGCACGCATCTTCCTGCAAAGCCCGGCGGCGGCAGGCTTGGAACTCGCGGCGCGACTGAGCGGCCATCCGGCGGACGACGCGATGGACGACCATCCGCTGGTGCGCCATTCGCAACCGGCGGCGCCGGGGTCTTCGCGACCCTCTGCGGGAATCGCGGGCGTTGCGGCGCTGTTCATCATCGGGCGCGCGCTGCGCCACCCGAAGCGTCTGGCAGAGAAGATCACCGCCAGCCTCTTTCCTGGTTCCCCGCGGAACGACCCATGCTCACGCTGACCGGCGTCACGAAGACCTTCGGCGAGCGCCGCGTGCTCGACCGCCTCGACCTCGAGATCGGCGCTGGTGAGAGTGTCGCCATGCTGGGGGCAAACGGGTCCGGCAAGACCACGACGATGCGCTGCAGCGTCGGGCTGGCGAAGCCCGACGCGGGCCGGGTCGTCATCGGCGGTATCGACCTGGCGCGCAATTCGATTCGCGCGCGAGCGCGCCTCAGTTACTTGCCACAGAAGTCGGTGTTTCCGCCGACGCTGACCGTGCGCGAGACGCTGGCGGTCGTGGCGCGTCTGCGCGGCATCTCCGCCGGCGCCGTCGATCGCGAACTCGACTCGTGCGGCCTTGCTGCGCTGGCGGACCGCGGGGTGGGTCATCTGTCAGGTGGAGAGCGCCAGCGCCTCGCGATGGCCGTGGCGTTTCTGCCGTCAGTCGATGTGTACCTGTTCGACGAGCCTTCGGCCAATCTTGATCCCGTGGCGTCGCGTCTGTTGTTCCAGCGCGCCAGACAGCTGAAACGCGATGGTCACACGCTGCTGTTTACGACGCACATTCCTGCCGATGTACGTCATCTGGCGACACGCATCGTACTGCTCCGCGACGGGCGGATTGAATCAGAGGCCGCCGGACAGTTCGAACTCCGTCGCTACGAGCGGATGTTGGAGCGCGACATGTGGGGAGACGAACATGAAGACATGGTGCCTGATCTTCGCGTCGATGCTGGCGTCGGCAGCGGTGATGGGCTGTACGAAGCGGAGTCTGTCGCTGGAGCCGTTGCCGCTCGATCGTGTTGAATGTGCGCGGTGCCGGATGCTGATATCCACAGACAGCGGAGGCGGTGAGATCGTGTCGGCGACTGAAGATACGCGCTTCTATGACGACATCGGCTGTCTCGCGGCCGACTGGGAGGCCCATCACGGTGACGCTCGAGCCTACGTTCGCGTCGCTGACGGGTGGAGGAACGTCGAGGCCGCGTCGTTCGCACAACCGGCCGCCGCGAGGACTGCGATGGGATCGGGCGTCGTCGCGTTCGCCGCGGCGGACGAGGCCCGGGCCGTCGACCGTGCGGGCCGTGCGCTGACGATCGGAGAGATCGTGCGACTGTCGGGAGCCAGGAAATGATGACGCATTTATGGACGATCGCTCAACTGGAACTGACTGCGGCTGTCCGGCTGAGATGGATCCGCCTGCTGACCGTTGCCTTCGCACTGCTGGCGGCGGCAGCGGCGTACTCTGCGGGCGCGGCCAACGAGGTGTCTGGCGCCGAGGGGTTTGCGCGCACGACCATGGCGCTCGTCCCGGTCGTCCTCGTCCTCGTACCCCTGGCGGCGCTGATTCTCGGTGTCTCGGGTCAGGCCTCCGAGCCGGGCAGTGAGCCGTTCCTGTTCGGTCAGCCCGTGAGTCGCGCCACCGTTCTCGTAGGCCGCTGGCTCGGCGAATCCGTCGCGCTCGGCAGCGCTATCGTGACTGGGCTCGGGATCGGAGGCGCGATCGTCGCCTTCGGTAGCGGCGCGGACGGCGTGCCGCGATTCGTGTGTTTCGTTCTCGCGTCGGTGGTGCTGGCCACGATCTTTCTGTCAATCGCCGCCGCCATCGCATCGGCCACCGACAAGCGCGTGGTGGCGCTCGGCGTCGCCACCTTCGCCTGGTTCTTCTTCGTGCTGCTCTACGACGGCGCCGCGCTCTCGCTCGCGGGCTGGCTCACGGGATCGCTCGGCGGCCGGATCCTCTTCGGGTCAGTCTTCGGAAATCCGGCGGACTTGATTCGTGTGGTTGCACTATCGGTGGCGGGCGCCCCCAATGTTCTCGGGGCTGCCGGCGACGCGTGGGTACGCTTCTTAGGCGGGGCGACGAGCGCAGCCGTCGTCTCGATGGTCGCCCTTGCGGTGTGGATGATTGCGCCGCTCCTCGTCGGCGTGCGGCTGATCAGCACGCGCGATCTGTAGGGCGGCGCTCAGGACACGGCGACCGTCTCCAGAGCGGCGCGATCCACAATCAGAAACCCATCTTTGTCGGTGCGGACAACGCTGTCCTTGCTCCACCGGCTCATGATGCGTATCGACGTCTCAATCGTTGTGCCGATCATGTCGGCGAGCTCCTGTCGCGACAGCACGAGGGGAACGAAGACGCCCTCATCACGGCGTTGCCCGATGTCTGTGCCCAGCTTCAGAAAGAAGCGTGCGAGTCGCCCTTCAATGCGGCCGCCCGACAATTCGGTCAGGCGGTTGGTCAGTTCTACGAGACGATGCGTCAACCCCACCAGGAGACCGCGAACCATAGTGGGATAGCCCTCAAGCAGCGAGAAGAATGCCTGACGCGGGATGAGCAGGCAGGTGGTCGGTTCCAGCGCGACCGCACTGGCTGGATAAGGACGGGCTTCGTATACGGCCACGGCGCCGACCGGATCTCCCGGACCGAAGAGCTCGAGGATCACATCCGTACCGCGCGGTGTCGTCTTGAACACTTTCACTCGGCCGGTCAGGACTGTGTACATCAGGTCCGATCCGTCGCCTTCACTGAACAGCGTGGCGCCTTTCTCGAAGGCGCGCACCGTCGCGACGGCCGCTACGCGTTGCCGATCGTCGGGCTTGAGCCGGCGGAACAGGACACTCCGGCGCAGCGCCTCGTCGATCTCTGGGGACATGTGATGCGGATCATACCGTCACGTCGACGGTGTCGCTACTCTGGTAAGGAACGGAGCAGTCATGAATGAACAACGAGATACGAGAACCGTCGGTGACGTTGTGGCAGCCGATTTTCGCGCCGCCGCAGTCTTTGAACAATTTGGCATCGACTTCTGTTGTGCCGGCCGGCGGACGCTTGATGACGCCTGTCGGGCAGCCGCGGCTGATCCTGACGCCGTGGTTCAGGCACTGGATGCGCTGCCGCCGGCGGTCGACACAGACGACGACGCGGCGCGATGGCCGGTTCCCCGGCTGATTGACTTCATCGTCTCGACACACCATGCGTATGTGCGGTCGGCGATGCCGACGATCACACGGCATCTGGCGAAACTGCTCGAAATCCATGGCTCCCGGCACCCCGAGCTGTCGCGTGTCGCCGCGTACTTCGACCAGGTCGTCGCGGATCTGGGGCAGCACATGCTGAAGGAGGAACAGGTGCTCTTCCCGTATGTGCGCGATCTCGCCGAATCCGGCGACAACTGTGGACGAACCCAGAGCCCGTTCGGGACCGTGGCAAACCCGATTCGGATGATGGAGCGCGAGCACCAGGAGGTGGGTGACGCCCTGCGAATCGTTCGTGAACTGACGCGCGGGTACGTCGCGCCTGACGATGGCTGCGCGACCTACGCGATCACCATGGCTGAACTCCAGCAGTTCGAGCGGGATCTGCATCGGCACGTGCACTTGGAGAACAACGTGCTGTTCCCGGCCGCCATGCGGATTGAGCAGCGCTGGTGCGGGACGGAGGAGACCGACGTGCGATGACGGTCGTCGCCATGTGGCTCGCGGCGAACGCCGCTGACCCGGCATGTGGATGTTTCAGTACCACGTGCTCGACCACGCGACGGGCTGTCCGGCAACGAGCGGGCGGCGAGCCTTGGGAATGGGCGGCGCCGCATGGGGATGGTGAGTCCGGTGGGGATCGAACCCACGACCATTCGATTAAAAGTCGAATGCTCTACCACTGAGCTACGGACTCGACGAACCGGCCTCAACTTCCTACTCCGATGCTACCCCGGAGCATTCAAGAGGTCGCGATCTACCACTGAGCTGGGGCCCACGGGTAGGAAGCGACAATTCTACTACGCGGATCGTGCAACGGCGCGCCGCCGGTCGCGTTATACTGGCCGCCTGATGACCAAAGATGCCGCGCGCCTCGTGCTGGTGGTCGAAGACGACGTCTCCGTCCGCCGTCCACTCGTGAAGTTCCTCGAGATGCACGGCTTCGCCGTCGTCACCGCGGAAACATCCGACGAAGGCCTCGACATGTTGAAGAAACACCGCCTCGTGGCCGCGGTGATCGACCTGCGCCTCCGCCGCGGATCCGGGCGCGACGTCGTCGTCGCGACGCCGGCCGATGTGCCGGTGATCATCTTCTCGGGCGTGCCGTCCGAGTCGGCCGAACTCGAGCGGCTGCGCCCTCGCACGCGCCTGATCGAAAAACCGTACTCGCTGGTCCTGCTCGTCGAGACGCTCGAAGAGATGATGGCCGAGTCTGGTTCACAGAATCTTCATTCCTAACGCCGACAGCACCAGTTCGGCCCCCAGTTGCGCCGTCGCGTTCCGCACGTCGAGGGTCGGGTTCACCTCGACCAGGTCGAGCGAGGTCAGGAGCCCCGAGTCGGCCACGATTTCCATCACCATGTGCGCCTCGCGGTAGTTCAGTCCGCCCTTCACAGGTGTGCCGACGCCTGGCGCAATCGACGGATCGCAGACGTCAATGTCGAACGACACGTGAATGCCGGCCGTCCCCGCGCCCGCCAGCTGCACCGCCTGTTCGACGATCGAGGCGATGCCCTGGCGATCGATGTCCTTCATCGTGAACACGTGAACGCCTGAATCGCGGACGGCAATCTTCTCGCGCTCGTCGAGATTCCGGATGCCGACGAGCACCGTGTGCGCGGGCAGCACCTTCGGCGCGAACGTGCCGATCTTCGAGAGCTCGAACGGTTCCGAACCGAGCAGCGCCGCCAGCGGCATACCGTGGACGTTGCCGGAGAGCGAGGTCGCCGGCGTGTTCATGTCGCCGTGCGCATCCACCCACAGCAGCCCGATCGGCAGATGTTTCGTTCGCCGCGCCCACTCCGCGGCGGCCGCGACCGAGCCGGCGCCGATGCTGTGATCGCCGCCGAGCACGAGCGGCATCGCGCCCTCGTCGAGCGACGCCAGCGACGACTGATACACCTTCTGGCAGATCTTCGCGATGTCGCGGATGTACTTCTTATGCGCGTCGCGCAGGTCCTGCGTTTCGGGAATTGGCGTGGCAAGGTCGCCCTTGTCGACGACCGCGTACCCGAGCGCCGTGATCTGTTCGCCGATCCCCGCAATGCGCAGCGCTGAGGGTCCCATGTCGACGCCGCGGCGGCCACCGCCGAGATCCAGAGGAACGCCGATGATGTGGACAGCTTTCATAAACTTAGAACTCAGAACTGAGAACTTAGAACTGGAAGTTCGAAACTTCAAGTTCTCAATTCTAACTTCTCAGTTCTGAGTTCGCTCCCGGAGCCATGCGGCCGCCTCGCTCCCGGTCCGGCGGCCGTCAGCCACACAATCCGGTATGCCGACGCCGCGGAAGCCGCTGCCGGTGATGAACAACCCGGGATGCTGTGCGAGGGCGCGTTCGATGGCGGCCATGCGATCGAGATGACCGACCTCGTGCTGCGCGTTGGCGCGTTCCCACCGGTAGACGCGCGAGAGCAGCGGGTCTCCGCTGATGCCCATCAGTGGGCGCAACGCCGCCATCGAGAGCTCGACCAGTTCCGCGTCCGAGCGCTCGAGCGCCTTGGGATCGCGCGCGCCGCCGACGAACGTGCGCAGCAGCGCCCGATTCTCCGGCGCGCGGTTCGGCCATTTCGACGACAGCCACGACGCCGCGAGGATACCGGTGTTCTCGACGCGCGGCACCACGAAACCCGAGCCGGTCATCGGGTGGCTGATGTGGCGGCGCTTGAACGCCAGCGCCACGGTGGCGGCGGACGCGTACGGTATCTCGCCCGCCAGACGCGCCAACTCCGCATCGCGTTCGCGCATCAGCACGCTGGTCGCGTACGCCGGTGTGGCGATGACGACCGCGCGCGCGTCGATGGTCTCGCCCGCAGACGTCCGCACGACGAACGGTCCCTCGCCCGTGATCGCGTCCACGCCGGTGTTCGTCCGGACGTGCTCTTCACCGAGCGCCGCCACGAGCGCCTTCACCATTTCGCTGAGGCCGCCGGGCAGAGACTTGAACGCGCCTTCCGTAGTGGGGATTGCGGATTGCGGATGGCGGATTGGATTGCGGAGTGGGCGAAACGCTTTCAGCAGGCTGCCGTGCTTACGTTCCGCATCCGCGAGCCTTGGAAACAGCGCGCGGATGGACAGCCGATCGACGTCGCCGGCGTGGATGCCCGCCAGCAGCGGTTCAGCCAGGTATGTCGTCGCTTCCTGTCCGAAACGCCGCGTCATGAACGAGCCGATCGACTCGTCCGCCTCGTCGAGTCGCGGGGCGATGAACCACTCGCGGCCCATGCGGACCTTGCCGGCCCAGGAGAAGAGTGTCGTGCGGAGAAACGGACCGACGCGCGTCGGGATACCGAGTACGGACGCCGCCGGCAGCGCATGCAGCCGTCCGCCGCGCTGGATGTAGGCGATCCGCGGCGGCAGTGTCGAGACGAGTCGATCGCCGAGGCCGATCGCTTTGCACAGCGCGATCGCTTCCGGTTTCTGGATCAGCAGGGCATCGGGGCCGCCGTCGATCGTGAAACCCTCGACTTCCTCGCTGAGGATCACGCCGCCGGCGCGGGGCGCGCGTTCGAGCACGACGAACGACACCCCGCGCTGCGAGAGTTCGTACGCGGTTGCGAGACCCGCGATACCGCCCCCGACCACGACGACGTCAACGGCCAACGGCACGCTTCACCACGGCGAACACTGGGGACACAGGGGGCAAAACCATTCCTATTCTGCGCGTCCGTCGTGTCCTCTGTGGTGACGAGATGCGGTGGCCGATCATAACCGTGTGCGGACCAGATCCTCGAGCGTGTCGATGAACAGCGCCGACGTGTTCAGAGACTCCGTCCGCCGCAGCGTCGTCGAGAATTCGCGCGCGACCTGCGCGGCCTGGATGTCGATGTCGAACAGAATCTCGGTGTGATCGCAGACGAAGCCGATCGGCACGACCAGAAACTTGCGGATGGTGGCCGAGCGATCGTCGATCACCTGCGGCAGTTCGGGGCCGATCCAGGGTTCTGGGGTGCGTCCCGCGCTCTGGAACGCCTGATCGTATGTGGCAATGCCGGCGCGCTCGGCGACGGCGCGCGCGGTGGCCGCGACTTCGTCGGCGTAGGGATCGCCCGACTCGATCGCGCGGACCGGCAGCGCATGCGCCGTGAAGATGACCCGCTCGTCAGGTTTCGGCTGCGCGGCGCGCACGCGGTCGGCGAAGGCGTCGATGAGCAGCGGGTGCAGGTGGAACGATTCCACGCTCTCGAACTGCATGCCGTCGGGCAGCGCAGCGGTCGCCGCCTCGATGTATTTTTTCACGCTCAACGTCGAAAACTGCGGCGCCATCGGGATGCCGATGACTCGAGTGACGCCGGCAGCGGCGAGTTCGGCCAGCGCGTCCTTGATGAACGGTTTCCAGTTGCGCATGCCGACGGTGACCGGGATGTCCGGCCCGAGCCGCGCGCGCAACGCCTCCGCCTGGGCTTCCGTGATGTCGGTGAGCGGGGAGCGTCCGCCGATCGCGCTGTAGTTCTCGCGCATCTCGTGCACGAGCTCGTCTGACGGCGGGCGGCCGCCGCGCACCAGCGTCAGATACGCCGGCATCTCGTCCAGGGAGGACGGCGTGCCGTGTGCCAGCAGCAGAACACCCACTCGAGACATGGTCAGAACGCTGAACGAGAACGAACCCCGAATCGTGAACGGTGAACGCCGAACCCGATCATGCGATCGTCGTCTGGTGCACGTAATGCGCGAGTTCCTGCACGTGCTCGAGCGGGGTTGACGGCAGGATGCCGTGACCGAGGTTGAAGATGTGGCCCGGACGTCCGGCGGCGCGCGCGAGGATGTCGTCGGTCGCCGTGAACATGCGCTCGACCGGTCCGAGCAGCAGCGTCGGATCCAGATTGCCCTGGATGCCGCGGTCGGGGCCGATGCGTGCCCAGGCTTCATCGAGCGGCGTACGCCAGTCCGCGCCGATCACGTCGCCGCCCGCCTCGCGCAGCTCGCCGAGGATCGACCCCGTGCCGACGCCGAAATGAATCGTCGGGACGCCCAGCGGCGCGACGCGATCGAAAATCTTCTTCGTGTGCGGCAGGATGAATTCCCGGTAGTCGGCGGCGTTCAACGCGCCGACCCACGAGTCGAACACCTGCACGCAATCGACGCCGGCTTCCACCTGCGCCACCAGGTAGTCGCCGATGATCTCGGCGATCAGATCGCAGAAGCGGTGCCACGCGGCGGGGGAGCCATACATCAACGACTTGGTGTGCGCGAAGTTGTTCGAGTGACCGCCCTCGATCGCATACGACGCCAGCGTGAACGGCGCGCCGGCAAAGCCAATCAGCGGGACGAGGTCGCCTAGTGCGCCCTTGATTTGCGTGATCGCCTGCAGGACGTAACCCAACTCTTCGCGCGGCTCGAACTTTCGCGTGCGATCGAGGTCGGCTTCGGTGCGCAGCGGGTGTTCGATCGCCGGCCCCTCGCCGCGGATGAAGTCGAACGCGATGCCCATCGGCGCGAGCGGGAGCAGGAGATCGGAGAAGAGGATGGCGGCGTCCACCTCGATCTTGCGGACCGGCTGCAGCGTGACTTCGGTGGCCAGGTCAGGCGTCCGGCACAACTCAAGCAACGAATAGCGCTCGCGCAGACTCCGGTACTCGCTCATGTAGCGGCCCGCCTGGCGCATGAACCAGACTGGCGTGGCGTCGACCGGTTGCCTGCGGCAGGCCTTCAGAAATCGGCTGCTACCCCGGTCGGTCAGTGGGTCACCTTGAGGAGGTTGCGTGCGAGCCCGACGAGGTCTTCGAGCCACAGCGGCTTGAACCGCAGTTCCGCACCCAGGGCCTGGAGTTCGTTCGAGACGGCATCTTCGAGAAAGTAGTCGCCGGTGACGATGGCCACGGGCGTCGCGCGCTGGTCGTCGTGCGACCGGAGGCGCCGCAGGAATCCCAGGCCGTCGACCAGCGGCATGCGCAGATCCAGAATGATCGCGTCCGGGTGGTTTTCTTCGGCCTCGACGAGGCCTTTTTCAGCGCTCATGGCCGTCCGGACCTGATAGCCTTCAAGTCTCAGCATGCGCGCAAACGTTTGCGTCACCCCTTCATCATCGTCAACGATGAGGATCTTCGACGACGTTTGTTCGATCGGGATCGCAGACACTCAGGGTATTGTAACCGACGTGGCGCATCGTCGCTGTGATGCCGCTGCGCCGAGTCCGACTGAATCATGCTAAGATTCGGCGTTTGATCGTGCTTATCCAACCATTTGGAGGCGCTCGTTGAGTCCGATTCTGGTGCGGCCCGTCCGCGAGCAGCTCGAGCACGACCGTATTATTCGGCTGTTGCACGCCAAGTTCCGCCGGAAGTACGAAGCCGGCATGAACCCGGGCGTCGAGCAGAACATGCCGGTCGGGGTCGGTCCCTCAGCGATCTTTCCAGACCTCGTGCTACTGGCGCAGGACCGCGGTCACCGGTTGCAGGTCATTGTCGAGATTGAAACCGGCGAGTCGGTGAACCATCTCGAGGCGCTCGCGCAGTGGGCGCATTACGGCCGGATCCGGGCGGCGTTCCACCTCTATGTGCCCGCGAGCATGGTCGACGTGGCGCGCAGGCTGTGCGAGGACAACCAGATTCACGTCGCGGAGATCTGGAGCTATCACATCCTCGGCGACGAGCCGCGTTTCACTATCGTGCATCGCAGTCGCGAGGCGATCTCGCCGACCGCACGCGTCAAGCCGATTGTGAAACCGATTGCGAAGCCCATCGTGAAAGCCATCGCGAAAGCGGTCGTAGCGCCGATCGCCAAACCCGCCGCGAAGGCTGCGCCAAAGCCTGCCCTGAAGAAGCCGGCGGCGAAGGCGGTCAAGCCCGCGCGTGCCGCGAAAGCGAAGCCCGCGAAGGCCAAAGCCAAGGCCCCGACGCCGAAGAAAGCCGCGCCCAAGAAAAAGAAGAAGTAGTTTGGCTTTCCTCAGGTTCTCGCGCGACAAGCGCGGCGTCGAGAATTTCTATCTCGTGCATCAGACCACCAACCGGCGTGGCAAGGTGCGGCCGCGCGTGCTCTATTGGTATCGATCCCCGCCCGACGTCAAGGTCGGCCGCGAGCCGTTCGACCCTGAACTGCGCCGCGCGCTCGAAAAACAGAACCCCGACATCACCTTCGACTGGCGTGCGATCGTCGAGACGCCAATCCCGTCTGCTGACGCCGACAAGTGGCGTGAGCGTCGCCGCGCGGAACGCGCCGCGAAACACGCCGCGGCGGCCGAAGAAGCTGCGGAAGCCGGCACCGGCGAGCCGGAAGGCGAAGCGGATTCCGAGGCGAGCGACACGCCCGCGCCGGCCTTGACTCCGGTTGCCGCGATGGAGACGCTCGAGGTCGCCGACGGAACAATCGCCGCGTCGCCAGCTGCGCCTCCCGCGGGGGACGCGATGCGGAAACGCCGTCGCCGCCGGCGGGGCGGACGCAGCGGTAACGGGCCGCGACCCGGAGCCGCCCCAGGCGGCGCCGAGGCGAGCGCGCCGTCGGGACCCTCTGCGTCCGGTACCGACCCCGCAGGAGACTGACCGTCACGCCCCGCTCGCTGCAGCGCATGCGCGTCTTGGCGACGATCGCCGGCCTGCTTGCGCTGGCGTGGGCCGGATGGACGCTCGCGCCGCGCCTCCTGACGTTGGTCGCGCACATCCGCAACCTCGGTCCCGCCGCGCCACTCGCCTTCATCCTGATCGATGCTGCGGCGATCGTTGCGCTGATTCCGGGAACGCTGCTGACCATGGCCGGCGGCGCCGTGTTCGGCCTGACGCGCGGCGCGATCTACGCGCTCATCGGCTCGACGCTGGGATCGACGACAGCGTTCCTGCTGGGTCGTTATGTCGTGCGTCATTTCGTTGCGAAACGGCTCGCCGGCATGCCGCGTTTCGTCGCGATCGAGCGTGCCGTCAGCGCCCGTGGCTGGCACATCATTGTGCTGCTGCGCCTGTCGCCGGTCGCGCCCTTCAACCTGCTGAACTACGCACTGGGCCTGACGACGATTTCCGTGTGGGATTTCATGGCCGCATCGCTGGGCAGTGTGCCCGGAGCCTTTGTCAACGCGTATGGCGGAAAAGTGGCGGGGGAGGCGCTCGTGCTGGCGGGGCAGGCGCAGGTGCCAAGAGATGCGTCTTATTATGCAGTTTTGCTGGCCGGTCTGGC
>JANYHS010000182.1 GCA_025358945.1 Acidobacteriota bacterium | reverse complement strand
CGAGAGCACGTCGGTGCGGCCCGCGCCCTCGTGCGTGGAACTCAGGGTGACCGCGGCAAAACTGAACCCAAGCAGCAGCGCACCGCTGTCGCCCATGAAAATCGACGCGGGGTTGATGTTGTAGACGAGGAACCCGCCCGTTGCGCCCAGGAGCAGCGCGAGGTAGCGCACGTCGGCAAATGCCGCGCCGGTGGAGCCGGGCAGCAGATCGATCAGCAGAGCCGCGCCGACGATGAGCGCGATGCCCGCGCACAACCCGTCCATGTTGTCGAGAAGGTTGAAGGCGTTCGTCATCCCGACGACCCACATCAGCGTCAGCAGGCTATCGAGCGTCATCGAGTGGACCCAGTTCAGCCGGTAGTCAAAAAATAGCAGCGTCGAGGCGAGCGCGATCTGAACAATGAGCTTCGTTGCCGGCTTCAGCTGGACGAGATCGTCAACAAGGCCGGTGGCGAACATGATCGCGGCGCAAGCCATGAGCACCGGAATCTGGGTGACGAGGCCGAAGACGCCCGCGCCGATAAACAACGATGCGCCGATGGCGACGCCGCCCAGAAGGGCGACGGGGCGCCGATGCCAGCGATCCTCACGCGGCAGCGCCACGCGGCCGGCGCGCAACGCCAGCAGTCGGCACAGCGGTACCAGAGCCAGCGAAAGGCCCAGCGCCAGCAGGAACGGTTTAGCTACGGCGTACATGTAAAAGCGGTTCGGGAATGGTACCACCACGAGCCCGGCGCCGCCACTCCGGCAGCAGGCACAACCAGCGCTCGAACGAGAGGAGGCACCAGAGCTGCTGCCCGAGGTTGGCCTCGCCCGATTCGTGGCGCCGGATAATGGTCTCGAGTTCGGTGCGATCGAGATACGTCCGGCAACGCGCGTCCGACGCCAGCAGGGTCTCGCGCACGTACGCGCGCAACTCACCGCGGAACCAGCGATCAAGCGGCACGCCGAACCCCATCTTGCCGCGGCGGTTGATGCGGTCGGGGATCAGGTCGGCGAACGCTTCCCGCAAAATCACTTTCGTCTGCCCGCCGCTCGTCAGCTTCCAGGCATCGGGCAGCGTCGCGGCGTACTCCAGCACCTCGCGGTCCAGAAACGGCGCTCGCGCCTCGAGCGAATGCGCCATCGTCATGCGATCGGTTTTGACGAGCAGATCGCCCGGCAGGTACGTACGGAAGTTGGCGAGCAGCAACTGGCTGAGCGGAGAGAGCTGCGCGAGTTCCTCGAGATCGTCACGCAGCGGACCCAGGCGATCGACGGCGGGCTGCGACGCGGCGAAGGAGGGCGCGAGCAGCCGGTCGAGATCCTCGTAGAAGAAACTGTTCCACCGCGTCAGCCGTTCAAGCAGCGGCAGGTTCATGTAGCGCGCGAACCGCCGTGTTCGCGACAGCCAGTGCCGCTCGTTGGGCGACGCGGGCAGCGGCGACAGTAGCGCGGAAAGCAGCGGCCCCGACCACGACGGCATCCGCTCGGCGACCAGCGCAGCATGGAACCGGCGATAACCCGCGAACGCTTCGTCCCCGCCGTCGCCGGTCAGCACGACCGTCACGTGCTGGCGCGTCATCTGCGACACGAGATAGGTCGGAATCGCCGACGAGTCGCCGAAGGGACCGTCGTGGTGCCAGAGGAGTGTGTCCAGCAGGCCGATGGCGGACGGCGTCACTCGAAACTCGGTGTGTGAGGTGTGAAATTTCTCCGCCACCTGGCGCGCGTACTCGGTTTCGTCGTACGCCGGATCGCCCTCGAAGCCGATGCTGAACGTCTTGACCGGTTCGCGCATCAGCCCGGCCATGATGCCGACGACGATCGTCGAATCGACGCCGCCGCTGAGGAAGGCGCCAAGCGGCACGTCGCTGAGCAGGCGGCGCTCGACCGCCTGCGTCACGAGAGACCGGACCTGCGCAACGGCCGCGCGACGGTCGGTCACGCGCGTGGACTGCTGCGCCGCGTCCGGATACTGCAGCCGCCAGTACTGACGCCGCGCCACCGCGCCGTCGGCGGAGATCGTGACGACCGTGCCGGGATCCACCTGTGACACGCCGCGGTAACTCGTGTCGGGTCCCGGCATGTAACCGTAGATGAAGTACGACGGGAGGATCGCCTCGTTGACGTCGAGGTGGATGTCGGGATGCGCGAAGAACGCCTTCATCTCCGACGCGAACGCGAGACGATGATCGTCGCGGTAGAAGAACAGCGGTTTCTTGCCCGCGCGATCGCGCGCCAGCAACAGCCGCCTGCGCGGCGCGTCCCACAGCGCGAGCGCGAACATGCCTTCGACTTCGTCGAGGAACTCGTCACCCTTCTCTTCGTACAGGTGGACGAGGACTTCGGTGTCGGAGTGCGAACGAAAGCGGTGACCGGCGGCCAGCAGGCGCTCGCGCAGGGGTTTGTAGTTGTAGATTTCGCCATTGAACACCAGCTGGATGCTGGCGTCCTCGTTGGGCATCGGCTGATCGGCGCTTGGCGTCAGGTCGATGATCCGCAAGCGGCGAAAGCCGATGCCGGCGACGCCGTCCGGCGACACGAACACGCCGTGCGCATCTGGACCCCGATGCACGAGCTGGTCGCGCATCGCGCGCACATCGTCGGCAGAGACCGCCCGGCTCCGGTCGAACGACAGCTCACCGCAGATGCCGCACATCGGTCGTCAGGCGCCCAGCCGGCATTTGATCAACGCGTAAATCGCGTCGACGCCGTCGA
>JANYHS010000178.1 GCA_025358945.1 Acidobacteriota bacterium | reverse complement strand
AGGATCGGGCGTCGAAGTCTACGATCCGCGCAGCGGCAAACCACTGACCTTCACCTATCAGCAGGAAGGCAACGATCCGGACAATCACGCCATTCACGCGAAACTGCCGATTCCGGTGCAGCAAGGCGGCGTCGGCCGCGTCCTGATTTACAAGACGTACAAAGATCCGCGCACCTACATGCTGCACGGCGAGGACGTCGTCTGGGTGAGGAGCCTGAGCGGCTACCGCCTGGGTGTCCTTCTGCCGAAGGGGTTCGCGTTCATCTCGTCCAACGTTGCCGCGCAGCTGACGACCACTGCCGGCGGTCAATTGAAGTTGTCGTTTGCCAACCCCAGCGGCCAGAGCAACCCGGTGACGATCCACGCGCGCAAGACCACCGCAACGTTTCAGCCGCGCAACGACACCGACATGTTCTTCGACGATGTGAAGACGCTGTACGACCTGGAGGCGCCGGAAGCCGGGCGCGTGAAAGTGGAGCAGACCTACAGCGACTATCGCAAGGGATCGACGGCGCGGCTGGACACGCTCGCCAACCTGCCCCTGCAGGATCTGAAGGTGACCGATCTCGACACCGGCAAGGCGTTCTCGACCTCGAAGGACGGCGCGGCGACCGTCGTCAAACTCGACGTGCCGATCGTCGACGACCGGCAGAGCGCGCACATCAAGATCACCGGATCGTTTCGCGATCCGGCCTACACCGTGACGAAGGACGAGTTCGTGTTCGACCGGCTGATGTACGGCCTGCGCAATACGGTGATCCTGCCGGCCGGGTGGGATGTGTCGGCGCTCTCGCAGTCGGGGACCATCGGCGCCTACGAGGGACGGACGTTTGTCTCCCTGATCAACCTGAACGGCGAAAACAATTACCGCGTGACGCTGCGCGCGCGGAAGCGGAATTAGGCAGTTCGCCACTGCCATTGGCCGCGACCGTGAGCTCGATCACCTGCGCGCGCTGCACGATGGGTCGGAGGCGTTCACGGGCGACGTCACGAATTTCTGGTTGAACGGCGAGTTGCAGATTTCGCGCGTATTGAACGGCATCACCATCCCGCACGTGACGAGTCTGGACGAGGCGAAGCTGGCGATCAGTTTCTTCACGGACGCCAAAGCCAACGTCTGGTCACCGTCGAATCCGGGCGGGCGCGTCAAGGAAGGATTCTTCGGTTCCGTCTTGTCGCCTGCTAAACGCGTCCAGCAGTGTTGGCAGTAGCGTGTGCATATGACCGAGTGAGGGGCGCTCGGGCGTGAGGCCGGTGCGGAAGCCGCGGGTCTTCAGGCGCTCGAGGATTTCCGGCCGGCTGGCGATCACGTGCACCGGCACGTCCCACGACGCCCCCTCGCCGCTCACCGCCGCTGCCGGCTCGTGATCGCCGAGCACAATCATCACGAGATCGCGATCCTGCTGTTGCCGCAGGTAGCCGGCGAGCGTCGCATAGTCGTATCCGATGGCCTGCACATATCCCGGTCCGAAGTGTGACCAGTCGGGTTGCTCTGCGTAGGCGCGCACGATCGCCGGGCCGTCGTACGGGTGTGCGTCGAAGAGCCGCGTCCAGTCCGGCTGATATGGCGGCGTCGGGATAAACGGGAAGTGCGTGCTGATGGTGGGGAAGAACACCAGGCGCGGCTCTCGGGACGGCTGGCCGGCTTCGAGCGCGTCGAACTTCGCCAGCGAGAACTGATCCGGGATCGCGAACCAGCCGAACTCCGGACCGCCGTAGTCGAGGCGCGAGGCTCCGTAGATCTCGTCGAAGCCGTAGAACGCGCCTTCAGGCCAGGCTTGTCGAAGCCCGGGCATCAGCGCGACCGTTCGATAGCCGCGCCGTTTGAAAGTGGTCGCGATCGTCTCGCGCTGTTCCGTCATCAGCCGCGCGTTGGTCTCCGGGTCGCGGACTTCGACGCCGGACATCAGGCTGATGTGTGCGAGCCACGACGATCCGCCGAAGGTCGGCGACTCCACGAACGCGGACACCACATTGCGGCCGGTGTCGCGAATGGCGGCGTTGAAGTTCGCGCGCGCGGCAGTCAGCTGCGGCGCCATGTCCGCGCGTTCGTAGGCGATCGCGCCGTACGATTCCATGAAGACGAGAAACACGTCGGTTCCCTGTACGAGGGTCAGGTCGGCGTGCATCGGCGGGCTGGCCGGCAGCGTCTTGGATGCGCTGAGCGCACCGGCGATCAAGCGCGCCTGGCGCGCGTACGTCTCGACGACCGGCGTCGCGAACGTGGGTTCGGCGTCGAAGTGTGTGCCGAACTGCTGCGCCGTGAAAAGGCCGACGACCATCACGCCCGCCATGAAGATCGGCGCGCGCTCCTTCGCATCGAATGCCGCGCTGGCCACGCGACGGATCGCCCAGCGGAACACGACATACAGGAGCGCAAAGATCAACACGATCGCCGCCGCGACGCAGACGATGAGCCACAGGGGCGCCGCGCGGGCGATCATCGCCGCCACGTCAGGCATGTAGCGCACGTCCCAGTACAGATTAATGTCCCGGCCGTAGAGCGCCGGCGTGGTGACGTCGGCGTAGTGGCCGATGACGAGGACGATCCATCCGGCGGTGAGCCATCGGGCCGCTCCGCGCGACAGCGGACCCAGCCATAACTGCGCGGACACGATGAGGATCAGGAAGAGCCCGCATTCAACCGAGAACTCGCCGCCCCAGCGAATCAGCGGCGTTGGCCAGACGTTGTGAAACGCGAGCGAGATGTCGAGCAGCGCGACCGCGGCGACCAACGTGAGACCACGCCGCGTCATGCCGCGCGCCGCCGCCACAGCGACACGGTATCGATCAGGAAGGAACAGGTGAGCGCGCCGAGCGCACCGGCCGCCAACATCGAGCTGATCGGTGGCTGGATTGTCGGCGTCATGACCAGTGTGAGGGCCGCGATCTGAATGACGCAGATCGTCTGCCGACGCCGGCTGGGCGGCAACACGGCGCGCAGCCACGGCGCGATCGTCCCGGCGGCGACGAAGGCGTACCGCATCAGGCCGGACAGCACGACCCAGGCGCCGGCCTTGTCGTGCCGCCAGGCGAGCACCGACAGCGCGAGGATCAGCAGCGCGTCGATCTCCATGTCGAAGCGCGCGCCGAAGACGCTGGCGCTGCGGTTGCGGCGCGCGAGCCAGCCGTCTACGCCGTCCAGCGCCGTGGCCGCGATGCTGACGATGACCGCGCCCATGGCCACCGCGGGCAGCCGCGGTTCGCCGACGAAACCAGCGACCAGCGACACCAGAATCGCGCGGAGCGTCGTGATCTGATTGGCGGCGCCAAAACGCGAGTACGGATGGTGCTGTTGCAGGAATCCGATCGACAGGCCCATCACGGCGACAAACAGCACGCCGGCCTTTATGGCGTAGTAGTCGCCGAGCGGCAGGGCCGCGCGCGCGCCGTTGGCCAGCGCGATCACGACCACCAGTCCGACGAGTTTCGACCTCAACGCGCTCGAGCGCAGCGGCGTTGCGGGCACGTGCCAATCGGGAAAGTTCACGGGTGCGTTATTGTATCAATGTGGTTGCAGACGCCGCGCGCGCGTTTTGGATTGCCGAACCTGGCCGCGGCGAGATTCGCGACGAAACGTTGCCCCCGCCGTTGGCCGACGATGTGGTCGTGCGCGCGCTGTTCAGCGGTGTGAGCCGCGGGACCGAGGCGCTCGTCTTTCACGGCCGCGTGCCGGTCAGTGAGCACAACAGAATGCGTGCGCCCTTTCAGGCGGGCGACTTTCCGGCGCCCGTGAAATACGGCTACGCGAGCGTGGGCTGCGTCGAACAGGGTCCGCGTGATCTGCTCGGCAGAAACGTGTTCGCGCTCTATCCGCATCAGACCCGATACGTCGTGCCCGCGCGATGTGTGTCGGTGCTGCCGGACAACGTGCCGCCTCAGCGAGCGGTGCTGGCGGCGAACCTCGAGACCGCGATCAATGGCGTGTGGGACGCGCAGGTGCAGGTTGGCGATCGCGTCACGGTCATTGGCGCCGGTGCGGTCGGGTGCCTCGTCGCGTGGGTGGCGGGACGCATCGCAGACTGCGACGTCGAGCTTGTCGATGTCAATTCGAGTCGCGCGGCGATTGCGCGCGCGCTCGGCGTCCGCTTCGCCGAACCGGCGGCAGCGACGGCTGACGCCGACGTCGTGATTCACGCGAGCGCGTCCGCCTCCGGCCTCGCGTTGGCGCTCCGCCTCGCCGGATTCGAAGCCACCATTGTCGAGATGAGCTGGTATGGGGATCAACTGGTGCCGGCGCCGCTCGGCGAGAACTTTCACGCCCGCCGGCTGACGCTGAAGTCTTCGCAGGTGGGCCACGTCGCGGATGCGCAGCGCACCCGATGGGACACGGCGCGCCGGCTGCGGCTGGCGATCTCGATGCTGTCCGACGCCGCCCTCGACGTGCTGATCACCGGCGAGACGCCGTTCGACACCATGCCTGAGGTGATGGCGCAGTTGGCGGCCGCGCCCGGCAACACGCTCTGCCACCGCATTCGCTATCAACTGTAGCAACCGCCATCACCCGTAGCGCAAGCCCTCAGGCTTGCGGGAGCCGTCAATGTATACCGTCACCGTCCGCGACCATTTCATGATTGCCCACAGTTTTCACGGCGAGGCGTTCGGGCCCGCGCAACGCCTGCACGGCGCCACGTACGTCGTCGATCTTGAGTGCCGGCGACCCGAACTCGACGCCAACGGCATGGTCGTCGACATCGGCCTGGCGACCGAGGTCCTGCGCGCGACGCTCGCCGCGCTCAACTATCGCAACCTCGACGAGGAGCCGGCGTTCACGGGCCGCAACACGACAACGGAGTTCCTGGCGCGTGTGGTGTTTGATCGAATCGTGGCGGCGATCGGGCGGGGTGAACTCGGTCCCGGCGCCCGCGGCGTCGAGAGCATCCGCGTCACGCTGCACGAGTCGCACGTCGCGTCGGCGTCGTTTTCAGGAAAGGTGCTGTGATACGACGATCAACGCAGAACCCGCTGAACCCGCAGAGCCAGGATCTGTCTGTGGTTGCGGGTTCATCGTTGACCGTCGTGATCCCCGGCGATCTCGAGACCCGCACCGGCGGGTACGGATACGACCGTCGCATCATTGCCGGCCTGCGCGATCGCGGATGGTTGATTGACGTGCAGCGGCTCGACGCTAGCTTTCCGGCGCCAACGCCCGCCGCGCGCGCGCACGCCGTGAGCGTGTTGGCCGCGATTCCCGATGGTTCGACCGTGCTGGTGGACGGCCTCGCGCTCGGCGCGCTACCGGATGAAGCCGAACGCGAAGCGCCGCGGCT